>JAUXGQ010000262.1 GCA_030621975.1 Gammaproteobacteria bacterium
AACCACAAGGTGGAGGGAATTAAGAATTAAGAATTGGGGATTGGGGATTGGGGATTGGGTTGCTGCAGGTTCGGAGCGCGTTTTGGACGGACGGGGCTCTTTCGGTGATTGGAGCTCGCTGTCCGCCCTGACTGCAAAGGATGCGCAGTAGGGTGGCAGCGGGAAGGTGGCGGGTTGGATACAGGTGTCGGATCCAGGGTGGGTGTAGCTGAGAATCGTCCTTTGGATTAGGCGCTGCGACTACGATGAATAGAAACGAGCCCGAGCAACCCGATCGAGAGCAGGAGCAGGCTGGCCGGTTCCGGCACGGTGTTGTCGTCGTGTTGTGGAACAAATGCGTTGGCGGCACCGATGAAGGTACCTGATGAGCATTGAACACCGCCTGAGTCATCTTCACTGCAAAATCCAGCGGATCCGTCTGTTGCCATGAGTCCGGGCTCGATCACTGAGAAGTGAAGCGAGGTCTGATTGCAAGGAAAACCACTCTCGCCTGTAAAGCAGCCAGGATCCGTATCCAGGCGCATGTCGAAGTCGAAGATCAGCCAATCGTCAGGGTCCACTGCCCAAGTGATGGTTTGGATATCACCCGCATCGAACGCGACTTCACCGAACAATATGTATCCAAACTCAATGCCTTCACCGCCGGTTTGAGAACCGCTTTCAGATGAAAATTCGATATGTCCCACTGGTGTATCGCAGCTGCCCCCGGCTACGTCATCGCACAAGAATATATCGTGAATCAGTGCCGCCTGGGCGCCACTGCCCCAGCCGACCAGAAGGGCAGCGCATAAAAAGGCCTGAAATAGATTTGGGGAAATGCGGGAATGGGATGCTACCAACCTGTTGTGGATGGCCATGGAACTTCTCCTGTGATTATTATTTCGGTATGGTTATGGGAACTCGAATCCTCAGCCTATATGAAGTCTTTAATTTATTATGTGATCTGCTCCACAGAACAGACTTTAAGTTGTATCTCGATAACCGGTTCAAATTGGGACTGAAGTTGTGTTCTACAGATCGATGGATATCTGGGTTCAAATTCTTTGACAATCGGCAAATCAATGGCTTGCTCTCGACGAGGGGTATATGCACCGGATGAAAAGATGTCTGCTGGCTTTTAGGGCTTGCTCAGAAATAACTTGGTATTTTCGGAGTCTAGGCGCACGCTTGGCAAGGCGCAACAGCACAGGAATATTAAAATATTTCAAGCTGTTGCAACGCAGTCAAGCGTGATGATTAGGCGTCGAAAATGCCGAGTTATTTTTGCGCAAGCCCTTAGTCTTGGCGTAACCGCATGGTTGCTCTCAATGGGCGTATCGGCAGTGGATCAGCTACGCGTCATGGCGCTGTTTCCGGGTAAGGCCATGGTTTCCGTGGATGGCACTAACCGGTTACTGAAGGTCGGGAAACCCAGCCCCGAGGGGGTGTTGTTGATCTCGGCGGACAGTCGGGAGGCGGTTATCGAGGTGGATGGGCGCCGCGGGACATATTCGCTGGGTAGCCATATCCAAAGTCGCTTTTCCGCGCCCAGTTCGGTGGAGGCAAAGATCTGGCGTGATGGCAAAGGAAGCTTCAAGACGGTGGGTTCGATCAATGGACGCACGGTCAATATGGTGGTGGACACAGGGGCTACCTCCATCGCGATCAATTCCGTCCAGGCCAAGCGGCTGGGACTCCAATATCGGCTGAGCGGTAGAAAGATATTTGTAGACACGGCGTCGGGCAGGACCCGGGGGCATGCCATTACGCTGGATCGGGTGCGCGTGGGCGATATCGAATTTCGCAGCGTAGGTGCGGTAGTAATCGATGGCCAGTTTCCCACCGAGGTGTTGCTGGGTATGACCTTTTTGAAGCGCGTAAAGATGGAGGACCAGGGGGAAATGTTGATATTGAGGGCAAAGTATTGACATTCTGAAGTTTCCAGTTATCAGTTTACAGTTGTCAGCAAAGAGAATACACAATACGCTATATCTACTTGTTTTTACAAAATAAAATGTCACGTCGTGCGTGACGGGTGGGCGCGTGAGCGAAAAGAGGCTGTTTCATTAATGTTTGACGGTTTACACGGAATCCCGATAAAAAAGTCCCTGCACCCCATGCAGTTACTGACAACTGATCGCTGAAAACTGGAAACTTCAGTCGACATTGAATCGGCCTCTGATGCGAAGACAATACGTACCAGTAAGGGCATAATGCCGGATCTTCAATTCAGCTCATCTTGGAGCCTTGTGTAATGCGACGTATCACTATCATAGGGACGGGGTTCGCCGCACTTACCGCGGTGCGTAAACTGCGTGCGGCAGACAACTCGCTGAAGATCACGGTCATTGGTCCGAAGGCGGAGTTCGTTTATCTGCCGGGCATGATCTGGATTCCATCTCGGCTGCGCAAACCGGAAGACCTGGTCGTTCCACTGGACAATTTTTTTCGGCGTATGGCGGTGAATTTTCATGCCGGCGAGGTCACCGGCCTGAAACAGGGGGGACGCACCGTTGTCACCTCCCATGGAGAATTGGAAAACGATGGGCTGATCATCGCCTCAGGCGGTCGTTTTATAAAAAAACTGCCGGGCATTGAGCACAGTATTACCCCCTGTGAAGGTCTCAAGGCGGCAGTCGCCATTCGTGATCGGCTGCAGGCCATGGAGGCAGGCAGCATAGCCATAGGTTTCAGTGGTAATCCCAAAGAGCCGTCGGCCATGCGTGGTGGGCCTATGTTCGAGTTCCTGTTCGGGATCGACAGGCAACTGCGAAAGGAAAAACGCCGCGACAGGTTCAAGCTGGTTTTCTTCACTCCGGCGGCAAAGCCGGGGGCACGCCTGGGACCCAAGGCGGTCAAGGGACTGTTGGACGAGATGAGGCGGCGGGATATAGAGACCCGGTTGGGCCATAAACTCAAAGGTTTTACCGCATCCAAGGTGATGACCGAGGGCGAAGAGTTCCCTGCCGACCTGATACTGTTCATGCCCGGTATGACCGGTAATCTCTGGTTCGACAACACCGATCTGCCCCGCTCCGAGGGTGGTTTGTTGCGTGCCGACCGCTATTCCCGGGTGGAGGGGATGGATAAAGTCTATGTGGCGGGTGATTCAGGTAGCTTTCCGGGTCCGGAGTGGATGCCGAAACAGGCCCACATGGCCGATCTGCAGGCTGCGGCGGCGGCCGCCAACCTGCTTGGTGAGTTTGACGGAAAGGCACCCGCGGCAAGCTTCAAGGTGGAACTTATCTGCATAGTGGACAGCCAGGACAGCGGCATGTTGGTGGTGCGTACCGAGAAGCATAGTATCGTGATGCCCTCGATGCGGGTCTTTCACTGGCTGAAGCGTTTGTTCGAGAACTGGTACCTCCGGCAATACAGATACTAACCCGAACGTAGGTTAGGCGACATCCAGCTTGTCTGTGCGCGCCCACGGCAAGGAGCCGCCACGCCGCCGTGGGCGCGCACAGGCAAGCCCGAAGGGAGCCCCACGGATGGCTCGGCTCGGCGTTGCGACGCTTGGCAAGGGGGGCGCGATTTTCGGCGAGTCGCGCCTTGATCCGAACCATCCGTGGGGCTCTGAATATCGTCTAACCTACGTTCGGGTTAGTAAGGCCATCCTGGTGATCGTTATCCGTACCCCAGGCCGGCGGATTGGGGCGCGATAAATTCGGGTCCGGCCTGGAACCGATCATTACGGGCTCCAGCGTTCATTCGGGGGTTGGTTTGGCGTTTCGGGCTGGTTGCGAAGAGTCCAGCGACGCCAAGTGTCAGCAGGGTCAGGCCCGCAAGGAGGATCACGCGGACCCCGATAGTGCTGTTGTCGCGCTGTGTAGCATAGCCGGTAACCTGTGGCGCTTGGGTAGTGCTGTGCGCTTTTCGTTGGGCGGCCCGTTGTTTAAAGTTGAAGAGTGGGCCGCTGCGCAGGTCATTATAGGAGACCTTGTCCAGAAATAATTCAGGCCCCTTGAATCCCACGATCAGAAAGTCGGATACATCGAACCATTGCTGTTCGGTTCCATGCCTCGGCTGTCTGCCTGCAGTTGCGGATATATCGTTATAGCCGATTTGCATCTCAACTAGAGGTTCGGCGTCGCCGGTTGCCGGGGCTGCGGGGATGGGTATGTATGTCGAGACCTTCGGATACCTCGCCGCAAGAACTGTTGACTCGGCAAGCGGTCGGTTTAACGAAGGTAACCTGGCTCGGGGGCGGGTATTGGCTGGGATTCGCGGAGTAATTGAAACCGGTATTTTGGATCTCGGTAGACCCTGCGGGTCGATTCCCTCCGCCAGCACCTGCCTCTCGGTGATGACGATCCCGAAAGTCGCCTGCACAGGGGTCAACAGCAGCAGCAGACCCAGGCCGAG
>JAUXGQ010000019.1 GCA_030621975.1 Gammaproteobacteria bacterium
CACAGAACGACATGGCTACGATCCGACTTACTGAATTAGATACACTTTCAGGGTATGTCGAAAAATTTTACACCTCTGCGGACGGCCAGCCGCACTATATTTTCGGCCCAACTCTATGCTCTTGATTTTATGGTGCTTCTCTTGCCTAAGCAGGAAAATCGATCGGTTATGGCTGTCAGAAAATTTTACAATTCGGGGGGCAACCGCCTGGCCGTTTTTCAGGCCGAGTCTGTATCCTTCTGATTTTAAGTCGCATTTCTCATGTGGCACGAATTTCGCACAGGATTCCTGTAGTGGAAGATTTGTGCGGCATGCAGAGAAAACCACGGCAATAACCAGTTAAATAAGAACAGGAGGGAGTAAGAACATGAAGATGAAATCAAGATGGGCGGCCGGTTCGGCTTTATTGGCGCTGAGTATGGGCGCGAACGCGGGCTTCATCGACCTCTTCACAACCAACCAGGCGGTCGCGGACGTTCGAAACGGTGAAGGTACAGTGGGAGCGGGTTCTACGTCGTTCGTTACGGGTGCCGGCATCATCCCTGCACTGGGCGACGTTCTGGGCGAACGCGACATGCAGGTCGACGCCATCCTTGGCGCTGTTGACGGCGGTGGTGACGGGAATGAATGCGACAATGTAGCGGACCAATGTGCCCGGATGGCCGTTGTCGGCAGCGAGCTGCGCTTCAGTAACGATGCCGGCGTAACCGGTCAGGGCACCGTGCAGTGGGATGGCTCAGACGCCAGTATGACCTTTGACAGGACCGGCCTGGGCGGGGTCGACTTGACCGAGGGCGGCACCGTAGACTCGTTCGAGTTCACCATCCTCGAGTCCGACCTGAATTGGGTGTTCACACTCGAGGTCGCAACGGACGCCACTCATTGGACGAAGGTCGAGATCGAGGCAACCCCGGTGTCCTCCGGCAACCCGATTCAGCGCACCATACTGTTCGCCTCCCTGGAGAACTCGCTCCTGTGCGGCAATCCGGGGGCAACGGGTGATCCCCAGATCCTCTCCGTGACCTGCGGCGGCGCCAACGACCAGCCGGTTGACTTTTCGAACCTTGGCGGCATGGAGATCGTTCTGAACACCCCTGCGCCTGAGGACATCGGGGACGACTGTCCAAACGGCGGTGACGTGACAGACGGGTGTCTGCCAGAAGGCGAGCGGCAGATTGCGGTAGACATGAGGCTTGCGAGCATTACCACCCCGGTTCCGGAACCCTCGGTATTCGGGCTGATGGGTGCAGGTCTGCTGGTCCTCGCGGCTGTCACTCGCCGCAGGAAGCAGAAGGCCTGATCGTCTATATCGAGCCGCAGTCCGGGCTCAAGTGACAAAGCGGCCCCGCCCTGTGGCGGGGTCGCTTTTTTATGTGGGCTCCGCACCAGAGGCGCAGTCCGGGTCAGGGCGTGTAACCCCAGGCCTCGAAGAAACTTCCCCAGGCCCCCCGGATCCGGCTTTGGAGGGCGCTCTCGAACTCGGGGAGCCTGCTCTTGCGGTAGCCGGCGATCGATTCCAGGTAGCGCGCTATGGACGGCTGCGCGGCAGCGAATCCACCGATGTTCAGCACCGCGTAGATCCGTTCGAGCTGACCCATGGGGTCGCGTTCCAGGTCCTCGAAACCCAGTTCGACGAACCGCCCCTGCGGGATGAGACCGCGCTCCTCGAAGAAGACCTCGTACATCCTTCGATACTGATCGATGACCCGTTGGTCGAAATCGGCGGCCGGCGGCCGTTGCAGCCACAGCATCTGCCCCATGATACGCGCCGAGCGTTGATAAGAGCGAAACACGGTGTAGGGGTTGCGGTGGATATGGATGAACCTGGCCTCCGGGAGCAGTTCCAGCAACAGGCGGATACGGCAGGTGTGGGGCGGCGACTTGAGTATCACGGGCCGGGCGTATCTCAGGCTGAGCTTGCGCATGAAACAGGTAACGCCCGCCTTCCACCGCGCCACCTCGTCGGGGGGCACGCCGCGGAAGGTCAGATACCGGTCGTAGTGCGACTCCCGCCGGGGAAACAGCCAGCCCATGATCGGCGAAAGCCCGGTCAATATGCACAGGGCGACCTCGTCCTCCATGGGGGAGTCGATGCCGGCCTGCATGTTGTCGATGAGCCGGGTCCTGGGCGACAGGGACTTGAGCAGCTTGGATCCCCGGGCGCGCTCCTCGGTGCTCAGAAAGGTGTGCGGTTGCGTCGCCTGGTAGAAGGTCGGATAGGCGAACTGGGGATCCTGGGCCAACAGGTTGTGCAGGTGCGTGGTCCCGCTGCGCCAGTGGCCGAGCACGAAGATGGGCGGGGGAACCTCCACGGCTTGCAGGCGCCCCCCGAATTCGCTGTCCTCGCGCCGACGCCCCTGGGTGTTTGCGAGACTGTTCAAGGTGATGAACAGGGCGCGGGGAACATAGCGCGGCGAGACCCGCAGGTGCTGCTCCCACAGGATTCTGAGCCAGTCGCCGGCGGGAAAGCCGGCCACAGGCGAGAAGAGATTCTTGGTCAGGAACGTGCGAAACGCTTCCTTATGGTCGCTCATGATTCACCTCGGGACCCTCTTCGATTCCAACCTTATTACACCTCATTACACCTCAAACTCAACCTTTGTGCGATTCGGAATTCTCCAGGGTGTTTCTCGGGCGGGCGCGCCGCGCTCCGGATCCCAGGCTCATCTCCCGACTCGCCCGCAAGGCCAGCCGACACCCGGCCTGGTGTCAAAAAAACTCAGCGGCAAAACACCCTGGCCTCACGCCTTCCGTGCGCATCGCACTTTTCCATATAATATTCTTTATATCAGATAGTTATGCTGCGTTAACCTGGCTGAAGGCGGGGCGTCTTGCGCGTCGTCGAGGACCGACGCCGCGCCCCGGGTGCGTCAGTGTATTTTACAGACTCCCTGTAGCGCCCTCCCGAGCTGGCTTTATCTTATTGATAATATTGCATATTTCAGATGTGGCACAAAACTCGCTAGAAGGACGGTGAAGCGCAAGTAGCCCGAGAAAACCAGGCGAAACGCACAAAATATATTCGATACACACTACTACTCGACAACGGAGTATCACGATGAAGACGAAGATGAAAGAGAATGTAAAATGGCTGGCGGTTCCCTCGTTGCTTGCGCTGAGTATGGGCGCGAACGCGGGCTTCGTCGACACCTTCCAGACCAACCAGGCGGTCGCGGACAATGCAAATACGGTGGTTTCGTCGTTCGTAACGGGCGCCGGTATCCTCAATAACCCCACTAATATGAACGGGGAGCGCGACATGGGTGTCCAGGCCATCTCCGGCGGCGTCGAAGGCGGTGGCGCTGCGGGATGCGACCACATAGCAGACCAGTGTAGCAAGTTGGTTGTCCTGGGCAACCAGCTGCGCTTTAGTAACGATGCCGGTGTGACCGGTGAGGGCACCGTGCAGTGGGATGGCCCAGACAGCTCGATGGTCTTCGACAAGGACGGCCTGGCCGGACTCGACTTGACCGAGGGCGGCGTCATCAATGCCTTCCAGTTCACCATCCTCGAGTCCGACCTGAATTGGGTGTTCACACTCGAGGTCGCAACGGACGCCACTCATTGGACGAAGGTCGAGATCGAGGCAACCCCGGTGTCCGCCGGCAGCCCAGTTGTGCGTACCATCATGTTCGACTCCTTCGAGAACGTGGCTTTGTGCGGCAATCCGGGGGCAACGGGTGATCCCCAGATCCTCTCCGTGACCTGCGGTGGCGCCAACGACCAGCCGGTTGACTTTTCAGATCTTGGTGGCATCGAGCTCGTTCTGAACACCCCGGCGCCTTTCGACATCGGGGACGGCTGTCCAGACGGTGGTAACGTGACACAAGATTGTCTGCCACAAGGCGAGCGGCAGGTTGCGGTAGACATGAGGATCGAGGCCATCAATACGGTTGTCCCGGAACCCTCGTTATTTGGGATGATGGGTATAGGCCTGCTGGCCTTTGCGGGCGCCGCCCGCCGCAGGAGGCAGAAGGCCTGATCGTTTATATCGAGCCGCAGTCCGGGCTCAAGAGATAAAGCGGCCCCGCCTCGTGGCGGGGCCGCTTTTTTGTTGGGGCTCCGGGCCGGAGGCACAGTCCACGGCGGGCAGTCCGGGTCAGGGCGTATGACCCCCCCGGGCCTCGAAACCCGGTTGGACGAACCGCCCCGCCGGAGACGGGGACCCTCTTTCAAAAGCCGCATGCTATAGTGCGTACAGAAACCCCCAGCATAACTTGCGCAATGCTTGTCAAGATCGCATTGGTCACTGCACTCATTGGAATGCTGCTAACAGCCTGGGCCACAGGCTGGCTTAACGTCCTGCACGACCCGGCGCAGATGAAGGCGTTGATCCTGGCATCGGGGCCATGGGGGTATCTAGTGTTCCTGTTGAGTTTCGTGCTCATACAACCCCTTGGCGTCCCCGGCTTCCCCTGGGTCATCGGGGCGGCTCTCGTCTGGCCGCTTGCGACAGCGGTCGTTCTGTCGCTGGTGGGCAGCCTCGGCGCGAGCATCGTCGGATTCGGCTTCGCACGTTATCTCGCCCGGGACTGGGTCGCTACGCACCTGCCGGCGCGCTTTCACCGTTTCGACGACAGGCTCGGAGAACGCAGCCTGCAGACGGTGATCCTCATCTATCTGGTATTCTTTCTCGCACCCCCCGTACCCTGGTTGCTGGGTCTCTCGAAGGTGCGGTTTTTGCCCTTTGTCATGGGTGCGACTCTGGGGATCATCCCCGGTATCGTCGCGCTCACTTTTCTCGGGGGGACGCTGGTCGACTGGGTTGCCGCACAACCCTTCCGGCTGTGGCTGGTATTCGCCGCGGTGGGCGCTGTGCTGCTGCTGGTTGTTTACCGGCGTCGGCGCAAGAGAACATCGTCCGATGAGCAGAAGGCCAGCCCCAGGTCGTCGGACTAAGGGCTGACTGAAAAATAACGTTACGTTTACTAACGCCGATCCATCCCGTCTGTCTGCGTTGTTCGTCCCTGCTATCCTTCCGCCTCCTCGACGCCGCCTCTGAGGCGTTTGGCTGGAACGCCCCCCCATACCTCCCCGGCCGCGATGTGGGTGCCCTTCTTCACCACCGAGCCGGTGGCAACCAGGGCGCCGTCCCCAATGGTCACGCCGGCGAGCACCACGGCCTGGGCGCCAATAGTGACATTGTGGCCGATACGCACCGGATAGTGCCCCAGTTTTTCGTTCTCGATCACATGCGGCACGATCAGGGAGAACTGACCGATCAGCGTGTTGTCACCCACCTCGACGAATAGCGGGTCCAGGATGATCCCCGAGCTGTAGGTGTTCTGGCCTAACTTCGCACCCAGCGCGAGGTAAAAAAGGCGCATCAGGGGCACCGGCACGAACCCGCTTCGCATGATGGGGTAAAAAAGGATCAGAAAGAACAGGAGATACACGTGATAGACGAACTCCTGGCGGGACGCCCGCCCTATCTCACCCGCCGGCAGTGGCAAAAACCGGAGAAACAGCCGGAACACCACCAAGGCGAAGACATAGATTAAAAAGATCCCCGCGACGACCAGCACCACACCGCGGAAGTCACCCAGGGGCGCCTGTCCCAGCAGAAGCGCGGTAGTGCCGATCCCAAGACCGAGAATGATGGAAAACAACAGTACAAAAGTGGCGGTCTGCACTAGCGTAATCTTGCGCATGTATCTTTCTCCCTCGGACGTTGCAACTTGCAGGTAATAGCGTCGTTTCCGACCCGGCGCTATCTATTGACGATATCGGTCAGGAATCTGCCAAACTGAAGACGGGCATCCCATGCGGACATAGCCTGCGCGAGTGCTCTGGCTGCTTTTCCATAGGCGCTGTCCTGCAGCATCCTGCGCACCACTGCCGCCAACGCCGTCGCGGACAAAGACTCGGAGCGAAGGTATTCTCCGGCCCCGGCGCGCGTTATCCCCCGCATATTGAGATACTGGTCCATATTGGACGGCACGCCCAGGACCGGTTTGCCCGCCGCCAGGGCCTGGTAGGTCGTCGGGCTCCCGCCGTTGCAGATCACAAGATCCGCCGCGTCGACAGCGAGGGCGCCCGGCAGGTAGTCCGCCACATAGACATGATCGGCGCTGTCTGCGATCGGCACCCGCCCGGCTGTGGCCACCATCACTGCAGCGTCGAGCCCGTTGCAGGCCTCCAGGATCGTCGCCAGCGCGTGGACGGCCCCGGAGCTCCCCAGGGTCAGATAGATGATCGGTCTGCCTTTGTCCGGCAGGCGGCCCCACCAATCCGGCAGATCCACCGCGGGAGACCAAAGGACAGGGCCCAGGAACCTGTGATTGGCGGGAAGGCACGCGATCTCGAACAAGTCGGGAATATCCGCGTAGAGGACATAATCCCCATCGGTGTAGACATGGCGCAGATCCCGCTTCAGCGGGCGCAGGCCGAAGTGCTTTCTGGTTCGATTCATCGGTGCGGCGTGCAAGGCAAAGGCCAGGGGCCTCGCCATATCGAACAGGATCTGCCCGAGACCCGCTCCGAGCAGTCTTGTCAGGGGCAGCTCCGGCACCCTGTATCTGAGTGCAGCGTAGGGACTCCAGTAGGCGTTGGTGATGTTGACATAGGGCACGCCGGCGATTTCGCCGCTCATGCCAAGCGAAAGGCGAAGATCGCCGACGACCAGGTCGGGCGATACCGCTTCTATCAGGGACAGGTCCTCCTCCACGTACCGGGTCAGGGTCGCCCTGTCGTAGAGGGGCTTGCCGACTGCCAGCGCACCCAGAAACCGATCGCTGGAGATGGAGCGGATTGCCCGCCGCGCAATACCGGTGTCCGGAAACAGCGCCTGGTATCGCGGGTCGGCTGCCAGCACGACCTCATACTCGTTCGGGTCAAGGGCGTTTGCCAGCACAAAGGGCCTCGCCACATGGGCCAGGGTTACCGCCTCGGCGAAAAACAAGATGCGTTTTCTCGACATGATTCCCGATCAGGCCCGGCACCAGGCCGGTGTTTTCATTCCATTGCCGATCACCCCGCGGCGCAGCGCGCAGCCCCCACTGCTCATTTACCGTGCAGGGGTATCTGGTTGCAGCTTTTCGAACGCCCTTTGTACCACCATCAGCCGCTGCTCATCGGGCGCTATCCGGCTGGCCCGGGCCAGGTAGCGTTGTGCCCGCGCGTAGTAACCCACATCCCAGCCATGCTCCCGCATGTACATGATCAGCGCCTGGGCGGCGTAGAGGTTGCAGGCCGCATTGTCGGGGCTAAGACCCGCCATCCGATCAAAGGTACGAATGGCTTTATCGAAACGCTTGTCACTAAGACGGTCGACGCCTTCACGGTACAGGGCCGACAGGGTTTGATCGTCTGCAAGCTCCTGCAGCCCCTGCTCGTTCGCCGCTACCAGCTTACCCGTAGCGAACAAAGACCGGATCAGGCGCGCCGGATGCCAGGCGGCCCCGGGAAAAGGCGCCGGATCGGGTAAGCGCTCCTGTTCGCCTGACTGCACCCGGGTAAAACTGGCGAACAGCAAGGGAATCATGCACAGGGTAAGCATTGTCGAGAAGGCCAGGCCCCAGAATATGGCCGTTGCCACCGGCCCCCACATGAGGCTCTTGCCCCCAAGACCGACAGCCAGGGAAAAGAGTCCCGCCATGGTGGTCAAGGTCGTAATGATCACGGGAACGACGCGCCGCTTCGCGGCATAGACCGCGGCATGCCTGACGGACATACCCCTCGCCAGGAAATTGTTGGCGGTAGCGATAAGCACAATGGCATCATTGACGGCGATACCGGCGAGGGCAACGATGCCGTACAAGGTGTACATGCTCAACGGATGGCCGCTTATGAAAAGCCCCAGCGCGACGCCGGTGAATGCCATGGGAACGCTGGACAGGACATAGAGAGGCTGGAGATAGCTCTTGAACTGAGTGCCGAGGATGAGATAGATCAACCCGATGCCGAACAGAAACAGCACGAATATGGAGTTCAGGCTCTCCCGGATGTCGTCGAGTTCACCGGAGAAATCCAGATCCACGCCGGGAAAGCTCGCGGTGTGCTTGGCCCACTCCCGTTGAATGAGCCTGTTGACCTCGATGGTATCCATCTGCTCCTTGTCGAGGTCCGCCTCAACGGTAATCGCACGGCGCAGATTGTAATGGCGAATGTTCGCCCTTGCCTGCTTAGTCGTGGAATCCAGCAAGTGATCGATCGCGATCTCGCTTCCGCGGCCCAGGCTGACGGTGTTGCGAAGAAAACTGTCGATGGCGTGGAATTCCCGATTCTCCGCCCGGACGCGCACCTCCACCTTTTCGCCCTGATGCTGCATGCTGGCCGCGACTTCCCCGTCACCCAGCAGGCGCACGATTCTTATTACAGCGACAGGATCTATTCCCGCCCGGGTTATGGTGTCGGCATTCAGACGCAGTGACAACTCCATGCGGCCCCTGGTGTCGTCGTCTGCAATATCCGTAACGGCGGGTATCGTCGACAAAATGCCGACTAAACGGTCTGCCGCGCGCCGGAGTTCGGCCGGATCGTCGCCCCGGACCTTTACGCTTACGGGCTTCGTCGTGGGGGGCCCGCCGGTTCTGCGCAGGAAAGAAACCTCCTCGGGACCCGCGATGGTCACTACCTTGTCACGCAGGCGATCGATCAGTTCATCGACGCTCACCTGCCCGGAGGTTTCCGCCCTGAGGTTGACGAAAACCTGGCCATAACGGTCCCCGATGAAGGGCTCCACTTCCGAGAACTGCCGGCCCGCGTAGGACGCAATGGAGCGAACCTCGGATCGGTCGAGGTTCGCCCGGACCACACGCTCGACATCGAGCGTGGTCTGCATGGTCTTCTCCAGCGCAGTGCCCGGCGGCATCAGGACGTTCACGTAGAAAAAGCGATAGGGATCGCTGGCGAAAAACTCTGTTCGCACGAGCCCGGTGGCCACGGCGCCAAGCGCCAGGAGAAATGGTACGACGACGAAGAGCGTGGCGCCGAGCCGATGGCGAAGGGCCTTTATCAACAGCCGAACGTAACGGACGCGCAGGCTGGCGGTCGCCCGCTGCCTGAAACGGTGAAGCCTCGATGGAGCCCTGACATCGACTCTGGCGCTGATCACGTGCGCCGGCAGCATCCAGAAGGCCTCGACCAGGCTGATCAGCAATGCGGTAGTCACTACCAGCGGAACCACAAACATGAATTTTCCGAGGATACCGGGCATCAACATGAGCGGAAGAAAGGCCGCGATCGTCGTCAGCACCGCCGTCGCCACGGGAAGCGCCACTTCCCGCAACGCGGCCACCGTCGCATCGACTGCATCCCGACCCCGCTGCAGATGGTAATAGATGGCTTCCACCACGACGATGGCGTCGTCTACCAGCATTCCCAGGCTGATCACGACCCCCAACAGTACGACTACGTTGAGCGTCTGCCCGACAGTCGCCAGGAACCAGAAGGTCCCGGCAAGCACGAAAGGAAGACCGATGCTCGTGAAAAACGCGATCTTTGCACCCAGAAAAACCCAGGTGACAAGCATGACCAAAGCGAGGCCGTACAGCGCGTTGCGCTGCATAACGGACAGCCCCTCGCGAATAATCGATGTTCTATCGTCGAGAAGAACCAGTTCGATACCCGTCTGGTCGCGTAGTGCATTGCGCTGTTCGATGTATTCTTTAATGCGATCGACGAGTTCAAGCATATTGGCATTGGCTTTCTTGGCCACATAGATCAACACACCCGGTTGCTCTTGATAGCGCACGAGTTCGGCGGGATCGGTACGGCCTCTCACGACATCGGCGACACTTCGCAGCGGGATTTCACCTTGGCCGGAAATAATCGGTAAATCCGCCAGGTACTGCGGATCGCTGGCCGTGCCTTCTATGTGTAGTTGCCATTTCTTGTCGCCGATGCGCACGCTGCCCGCCGCGAGGTCGCGAAAGTAAGCCGCCACCGTATCGGAGAGATCGGTAGGGGTGATACCGACACCGACGAGTTTTTCCGGAGAAAAAAGCACCTGCAACTCCGGATCCTGCTCTCCCAGCGCCCTGGCTCGCCAGACACCGGACATGCGGTCCAGGTCCTCGGTAACACTCCGCGCCTGTTTGTGCAAGGTCTCGTCGTCGGCAACGGCGGTCACCAGAACCAGCGCCGTCGGAAACGCGTTGCCGGTGTTTATCTCCGCGATCTCCGGACGTTCCACGTCGGCGGGAAGCTCCTCGAGCTTGTTTTGTACCTCGCGCCGAATGTCCGCGAGTCTGGTGCGAAAGGTGTCGTCATCGATTTCTTCGAAGCGCACGAGAATGCTTGATATGTCCTGTCGACTGCTGCTCGACACGAACTTGATGTCGGCGACTTTGGCTATTGCCTCCTCGAGCGGGTCCGTGATCTGCTTTTCCACGCTTTCCGCGGAGGCGCCAGGCAGTGTCGTATTGATATTGACCCAGTTGAAGTTGATGCTCGGATCCTGCTCTCTGGGCATGTCCAGGTAGGATATCGCTCCCATGATCAGCACGAGCAGGAACGTGAGATTGGCGAGCGTGTGATTATTGAGAAAACGCCTGAGCATCGACCTTGACCGTCGCGCTAGGGGCTGACCACATTGATGAGATCGCCGGCC
>JAUXGQ010000525.1 GCA_030621975.1 Gammaproteobacteria bacterium
ACCAGAGAATCATGCGGAAGAGGAAGCGCATACCAGGCTCCGAACGGTTTGATGGGTGGGAGGCCGAGGAATGGTACCGTCCCAGGCAAACGCAGGCACTCGCGCGCCAGGGATTAGGAAATCCAGCCGCACTCCGACGAAGTATCTCCCATTAGTCCACCTCGATCAATTACCAGGGTCCGCCATAAAAATAGGGGTCAGAGCTAATATTAGGGAAATCTGCGCTCTGACCCTCGTACTTTCCAAAACCAGGCGGTTTCTCGGAGAAGTTCGAGGTGTTCGGCGAGGTCATCGGCCTGGCCGATCCCTTGCGGTCCTTTGACCGGTCTGAAACAATCAGCGCGTCATGAATCCCTATTACCGAAGGGCCCGCTTCCTGACCAGCGCCGCCAGGCTCGATCAAGTGCCTCCGGATGCGGGCATGGAGGTCGCGTTTGCGGGGCGCTCCAATTCTGGAAAATCGAGCGCCCTCAACACCTTGTGCCAGCAGAAATCCCTCGCCCGCACCAGCAAGACACCCGGCCGAACCCAGCTCCTGAACTTTTTCGAACTGGACGGCATGCGCCGCCTGGTGGATCTGCCGGGTTACGGTTATGCCAAGGTCGCGCAGGCGACGAAGCGCCGCTGGCAGGGCTCTCTCGAGGCCTATCTCACCGAACGCCGCTGCCTGCGGGGACTGCTCCTGCTCATGGACTGCCGCCACCCAATGAAGGAATTCGACTGTAAGATGCTGGAATGGAACGCCCAGCACGGCCTCCCGGCGCATATCCTGTTGACCAAGGCGGACAAACTCAAACGGGGAGCGGCCGCCAACGCCCTGCGCCAGGTGCGCCGGGAACTCGGCGCGTTGGCGGGCCAGGCCAGCGTTCAACTGTTCTCGGCTCTGCAACACCTGGGCATCGACGAAGCCCATGCGGTACTGGACCGCTGGTTGGAGCTGGAAGATACACAGCTCAGCGACGTGGATACCCCCAAACAAACCACGTAGGCTGGGGCTCGCCCCAACTCTTTGTTGCACGAGCCTGGGAACGCGGTAAAGCTGGGGCAAGCCCCAGCCTACGTTTGCGCTCAGCCGGCAAACGGTTGATGCGGTGCGCAGGTTCCCTGCACCGGCCAGGCGTTTTTTCGACCCGTAGGAGCCCGCTTGCGGGCGAATTCGCGCCACCTGCCATCCTTGTTCGCCGGCGAGCCGGCTCCTACGGGCTGGCTGAGCCATCTGGACAATTGGCAAAAGAAAGCCCCGGTATGCAAAAGGGGAAGCTACCGGGGCCAGTTGTTCCCGACTGGGGCTGTCGGGAGCGCGGCCGCCTAGGGAGGGATGTGGCGGCCCGGCGTCTTTTGACGCCTACCCTTAAAGACTCTTTACGGGCCGAATAGTTCAATGGGCCTGATCCCAGTTGTCACCGATCCCCACGTCCACCACCAGCGGGACCAGCAGCTGTGCGGCGTCCTCCATGAACGCCTTGATCCGGGAACGGGCCGGGTCCAGTTCAGACTCGGCGACCTCGAACACCAGTTCGTCGTGCACCTGCATGATCATGCGCACCCCAGGCTCCTCGGTTCTAATCCAGCCGTCCACCGCCAGCATGGCGCGCTTGATGATATCCGAGGCCGTGCCCTGCATGGGGGCATTGATGGCCGTGCGCTCCGCGGCGGCGCGGCGCTGGGCATTGCGGGCGTCGATCTCCGGCAGGTACAGGCGCCGGCCGAACAGGGTCTCCACATAACCCTTGTCATGGGCGTCCTTACGGATCCGGTCCATGAAGTCCCGCACCCCCGGGTAGCGCTGGAAGTAAAGATCCACGTATTCCTGGGCCGCACCGCGCTCGATACCGAGCTGCCGGGCCAGACCGAAGGCGGACATGCCGTAGATCAGTCCGAAATTGATGGCCTTCGCCGATCGGCGCTGCTCGTCGCTCACCCCTTGGGGATCCGCCCCGAACACCTCGGCGGCGGTGGCCCGATGGATGTCCCGGCCTTCGGCAAAGGCCTGCAGCAGACCCCGGTCGCCGGACAGATGGGCCATGATGCGCAGCTCGATCTGGGAGTAGTCGGCCGCCAGCATCCGGTAGCCTTCCTCGGGCACGAAGGCCTGGCGGATGCGCCGTCCCTCCTCGCTGCGCACGGGGATGTTCTGCAGGTTGGGATCCGAAGATGACAGCCTGCCGGTGGCCGCCACCGCCTGGTGATAAGAGGTGTGCACCCGCCCGGTGTGGGGATTCACCATCTGGGGCAGCTTGTCGGTGTAAGTAGACTTGAGCTTGCTCAACCCCCGGTGCCGCAGGATCAGCGCCGGCAGCTCATAGCCCTGCTGCGCCAGCTCCTGGAGCACGGATTCCGAAGTGGACGGTGCACCCTTGGGCGTCCGGGCGATGACCGGCAGCTCGAGTTCCTGGAAAAAGATCGCCCCTATCTGCTTGGGTGATCCCAGGTTGAAAGACCGGCCGGCAAGGGTATAGGCCTGCTGCTCCAAGGCATGCATCTGTTCCGCGAGCTGCCCGCTCTGGCGCGCCAGCATGCCGCCGTCGATGCGCACGCCGGTACGTTCCATGCGCGAGAGCACCGGCACCAGGGGCATCTCGGTCTCTTCGAAC
>JAUXGQ010000317.1 GCA_030621975.1 Gammaproteobacteria bacterium
GCGAGGTTGCTCACCGCCCGCAAAGGGGCCTTCAGGTCGTGAGACGTCACATAGGCGAACTGTTCGAGATACTGGGCCCTGCGTTCCGCCTCGGCCGTACGGTAGGCGATACGTTGCTCCAGCGTCTCGTTCAGGCTCTGCAGTTCCTGCTCGGCCGATTTACGCTCGACCACTTCCCGGTTCAGTGCCTGTACCGCCTCCCGCAGCTGTGAGGTTCTCTCTTCGACCTCCAGTCGCACCTGCCTCGCCCGCCCCACGAGGGTCGCCACATAGATGGTGAGCAGGGCGCTAAAAGCGAACCCTCCAAAGAGCAGGAACCAACTGTTCCAGATTTCGGTCTCGAATTTTTCGGGTGCGGGATTGCATACCACCTCCCACTGCTGAGTACCGACCAAGATGCGTTGACTGTAGGTCAGCTCCGAGGTATCGGCTTCGGTGTCGAGCACCCGGCCCTCCCTCAAGCGGGAGAGATGGGTATAGAGCAGCTGTCCACCCCCGGTCGAATGCCCCTGGTAGAAATGGAGATCGATCCCCCCGGAGCGAAGACTCTCCAGCGCCTGCTCGACGATATCGCCGATGTAGAAGACGCCGATCGCAAAGCCCCTGATCTCGGGGGGCGCCTGAGCCGGAGCAGCTTCCGGCTCTTCATGCTTGAAGAAGACCGGAATCGCCACCACGATCACTGTCTTCTCACCGGTTTCGTCGATGCTAGAGGCCCCGAGAGAGACCTGCAGGGATCGGGTGAGTTCCGCCGCCTCCAAAAGGTTTGAAACGATGGGATTGGCGCCCATGTCGAAGCCCAATGCCCCTTTATTGCTCTGATAGGGTTGGATGTAGAGAACAGGATAGTATATGGGCCGATCAGGGCTCTCGATCAGCTGGCCCGAAAGGTCGACCTCCGTGATCCGGAACGGTGGAAAACTTTGCCGAGCCGCCTCGATGAAGGCGGACCGATCGTCGGCGGGTACCACGGGCACCCATTCCAAGGCCTTGATGCCGACCAGGCGTTTCAGGGCCGGGCCCACGAATTTACGGAACTCTCGGCGGTCCACGATCTCCGATGCTTCAAAAAAGCTGGCGATATCCTGCACAATCCCGAGGGCATGCTTGAACTCCCGCTGGATGACCAATATCCGGTCCTGGGATGCCTCGCGGAAAGCGATTTCGACTTGGCTTTTCTCCCAGCTCAAGGATTGAATAAATGCGGCAATCGTTATCGACACGCCTATCACGGTAACCAGTGCAACAGGAAAGTAGCCCCACCAGATCGTCCTCGGAACCTGCGCCTTCCCTGAAGATTGTCGGCTAGTCAACCTTGCGGGGACGCTCTTTGTCACGCGCCATCGCATGTCAGGACCTGGCCGGAAAGTGGCGGGTGATTGTATTGCCGATGTGCATCAGGATCTCGTCCAGGGCCTCCTCGATTTCGCCGTTGACGACCAACGGGATCTTATGCGCCTCCGCTTCCATGACCAGATAGGATTGCAGTATCCATATCTGATCGAGTTGTTTCAGGTAACGGGATGAGGCGCGCTCGGGTTGCTCTCTCTCCCGGTGTTTAAGGCGTTTTGCGAGGGTCTTTTTGTGCGGAACGGCCAGCATCAGGGGAATGACGATGGCCTGGTCCCGGGCAATGTCCAGTTCGAGCTTCGAGGCTAACACATGGACACCATCGATGATCAGGTCGTGATTTTCCTTGACCGCCCGGTAAATCGTCGCCTCCAATCCATGCTTGACTACCTCGAACTGGGAGAGAAAACCACGGATCACCTCCGTGTCGTCACATTCGGGCGCCGATTGCCCTTCATCCGTCAGCCCCCGCCAGGCCTCAAAACTTGAATAGGAGAGGGTGGGGACCTTGGTTGCTGGAAGATAGCAGCGAACGATCTCGCGCATCATATCGGTAGACTGGGTCCTGATGATATTCAACCGATAAGCCAGTTCCGTTGTCAGCGTGCTCTTTCCCGTGCCCGTTATGCCTCCAACGAGTACGATCAAAGGCAGACCGCTCTCTTTGAAGCGCCGCCAGGAGAGAAACCGGTCCGCGGCCGATCGGGAACAATGCGCTTGCAGTCGCTCGTACACGATCTCCCTGAGGGCGACATGATCGATAACCGTCGCTTCCCCCTTCTGCAGGGACTCGTGTACCTGTTTCGCGGTCTCCAGCGCGTCGCTGCGATTGATGGCACAGGCCCGCAGTGAACGCGAGAGTATGCCGGCTGAAAAAGGCACCTCATCGGTAGCTGTCCGGACCATGATCAGCCGATCCCGGGAGGGCCCCAGATCGTAAGATTTCGCCGGCGCCGATCCGAACCGCTCCCGCACTTCGGCGGACACCCGCCCTCTGAGTGTGTCGGTCGTAATCTCGGCGTGGTTCTCAAGGTTGCCGCGAATAGACTGGGCAACCAGGTAGGCGTCCTGAAATGAGAGGCCCGCCCGCACCAGGGACTCCACCAGCACCCCCCGCAGGAAAGGGATCCTGTCGCCGGTAACGCTCTCGATAATGAATAGTTTAGCCACGCGCTCCTGCCGTCAGAAAGAACCGGGGCTCACCCTGTACCGGCCCCGTCTAATACTTGAGTGAAGTTTCCAGTTATCAGTTTGCAGTTGTCAGCAAAGAGTATACGCAATACGTTCTAACTATATGATGTTGCGATACCGAATGTCACGTTGTGTATCGCGGGTGGGTGGGCGCGTGCGCGGCAAGAGGCTTTTTCATTATGTTTGACGGTTTATACGGAATCCCGATAAATAAGTCCCTGTGCCCCATGCAGTTACTGACAACTGATCGCTGAAAACTGGAAACTTCAGATACTTGAGTGATCCGTCCCTTAACGACCTTTTCAATCGGGACAAACTCCATTGCCAGTGTTGAGCCTAGACACAGGTCATCCTGGCGTCAACTCCGTTTTCGGTTCTGGGACCCGCTTGGCCTCAGCCATGCCCCAGCTTCAACCACTGACGCACCACCGGCAGATGCCGGCGGCTGACCTCCAGCCGCACCTCGCAGCCCCGCAGTCGCACCCAGTTCCGGGCCTCAGAATATCTCTCCAGGCCGGATAGAAACATTTTCGATACCAAGGCGTTGCGGTGGATACGCATGAAACGGTCCCCGAACTCCCGTTCCAGGGACTTGAGGGATTCTTCCAGCAGCGCCTCGCCGCCCTGATGGCGGACGGTCACATATTTACTCTCGGCCCGAAAATAGAGGATCTCTTCAACCGGGATGCTGTGCAGGCTCCCCCGAGATTGGACACACAGCGAAATCCGTCCATCGCTATCAGCCGAATCCGGCCGCTGCAACAGCCGCAGTCGTGCCTGACTCAAGACCTGTGCGCGCTCCAGGGCCCTCGCCAGGCGTTCCGCGCGCACCGGCTTCAACAGATAATCCAGCGCCTGATGTTCGAACGCCGCCAGGGCATGGGCGTCGTAGGCGGTAGTGAAGATGACGGCCGGGGGACGATCCATATCCAACAGCTGAGCAGCCGCCTCCAAACCATCCATCTCCGGCATGCCGATATCCATCAATACGACATCCACCGGCTGGGTTCGACAGAACTCGATCACCTCGCGCCCGGTCGCCGCCTCGCCCACCACCTCATAGGCAGGCCCCATATCCTGAACCAGCAGGTTTAACCACTGCCGGGCCGGCTGTTCGTCATCGGCGATCAACAGCTTCAAAGTCCAGTCCAGGGATGAGGAAACACCAATTGCACCCGATAACCATCGGCTGTCTTGCCTTGTCTCAAGCGCGCTTCGCCCAGAAATACACCGGCAAGCCGCTGGCGGATATTCTCCACTGCCAGGCGATTACCCTCCCGCTCACTGGGGATCGGGTCCAGAGGCATGGTGTTGAAGATGGTCAACCGGACCTGATGCTGAGCATAGCGACCGGAGATGGATATCTAAGTCGGAGGCCAAGCGGTCTTA
>JAUXGQ010000490.1 GCA_030621975.1 Gammaproteobacteria bacterium
CATATCGCCTTGGGCATGATCGATGGAATCGCGCAGCATGGTCTCGATTTCCCGGTCCGTCAGGCCATAGGAGGGCTTGACCGTGATACCAGCCTGCACACCGCTGCTTTCCTCCACGGCGGTAACGTTCAGCAGCCCATCCGCATCGACCTCTAAGGTGACCCTTATCCGGGCCGCCCCCGCTACCATCGGGGGTATGCCGTGCAGCTCGAAACGGGCCAGGGAGCGGCCGTCGCTCACCAGTTCCCGCTCCCCCTGCAGGACATGAATCGCCATCGCGGTTTGACCGTCCTTGAAGGTGGTGAATTCCTGGGCCCGGGCGACCGGGATGGTCGTATTGCGCGGTATGAGCTTTTCGACCAGCCCGCCCATGGTTTCAATACCCAGGGACAGGGGATTCACATCCAACAACAACATCTCGTCGTTCGGCTTGTTGCCCGCCAGCACATCGGCCTGAACGGCCGCGCCGATCGCGACCACCTTGTCCGGATCTATGTCCACCAGGGGTAGCTTGGCGAAAAATTCTCCTATCAGCTCCCGCACCCGGGGGACCCGGGTAGATCCACCGACCAAGACCAGGTCCTGTACCGCCTCAACGCCTATGCCGGCATCCCGCAGGGTCCGGCGGCAAGTCTTGAGGGTCTTACGGATCAGCGGACCGATCAGTGCATCGACGGTTGCGCGGGTCAGTTCACCCTGCCAATGCGTCCCGTCCTCGAGCTGGATATCCAGTTGCGCCCTGTCGGATTCGGTCAGGGCCTCTTTCGCGGCACAGGCATCGCGCATCAGGCGGCGCATGGTAACGTGGCTTGCATCGTCCTCGATGCCGGCCTGCTGCATGATCCAGCGGGCGATCTCCGCGTCAAAATCGTCTCCGCCCAAAGCGGTATCGCCGCCTGTTGCGAGTACCTCGAATACGCCGCGATGGAGACGCAGAATGGAGATATCGAAGGTTCCTCCCCCGAGATCGTAAACCGCGATCACGCCTTCCGATCCCTGATCCAGTCCATAGGCGACCGCCGCGGCCGTCGGTTCATTCAACAGGCGCAGCGTCTTGAGACCGGCCAGGCGGGCCGCATCCTTCGTCGCCTGGCGCTGCGCCTCGTCGAAATAGGCGGGAACCGTGATAACCACGCCCGCCAACTCACCACCCAGGATCGCCGCGGCCCGTGCCTTCAGTACCTTGAGGATCTCCGCGGAGACCTCGATCGAACTGACATCTCCCGCCGCGGTACGCATACGCGGCACGCTGGAATCCTGCTGCTGAAAGTCATAGGGCAACCGACTGCCCAAGGCTTTTACATCCCCCAACCCCCGTCCCATCAAACGCTTTACCGAGGCGATGGTATTCAGCGGGTCCCGGGTAGCCGCCTGTTTCGCGGCATCGCCCACCACGACCGCACCTTTAAGATACCGCACCACCGAAGGCAGGAGGTGATTACCCTGCTCGTCGGGCAATGTTTCCGCCCGACCGCTACGTACCGTTGCAACAAGTGAATTGGTGGTGCCCAGATCGATACCGGCCGCCAGCCGATGCTGATGTGGTGCCGACGACTGTCCGGGTTCAGTAAGCTGTAGAAGTGCCATGTGGGTAAAATCGTATCGAGCAATTTGTATTAAGACACTCAGACATTTGTCATTTTCTCGAAGCGGTCAACTGCCGTTTTCAGGTTTGAAGCTCCCGGGCCGCCGGGGTCATGTGGTTTCATCCAGTTCAGCCTCGACTGCTTCGGCCTCCGAGCGCAGCTTTTGCAGAAACTGCATCTTGTGTACGTTGTCGCGTGCGCCGGCCAGCCGATCCGGTGTGGCTGCCGCAAACTGTTCCGCCATCTGGCCGGTGAGTCGCTGCATCTGCCCGTCGATCCGTGACATCAAGCCGTTCACCGCGGCGAAGGGATCGACATCGTGTTTTGCTTCCGCCAGTTCTTCGCGTAATTCCATTTGTTGCATCAGGAAATCCGCGTCTGTGGTTGTTCCCTTCCCGGCGTCCATGTCTATGCCCTGCAAAACCAGGAGGTAGCGGGCCCGGGCCAAGGGATCCTTCAGAGCCCGATAGGCTTCGTTTATTATGGTTGCGCCCTGCATTGAAAGACGGCGTTCCCTGTCTGTTGCATTAACGAAACGGTCGGGATGTACCACCCGCTGCAGATCACGATAACGTTTCGCCAGTTCTTCAACATCGACGTCGAAGCCGACAGGTATTCCAAACAACTCAAAGTGGTTCTTCGAGAGATCCAGCATGACAGGGAGCCCGGGGAAGGATGAAAAGCGCGGGTGCAGAGAACGACTGAAAGGACGTTCAGGGCCGACCCAACGGACGGGCGGGATCAAACGTTGAAACTTTCACCACAGCCGCATTCGTTTTTAACGTTCGGATTATTGAATTTGAAACCCTCATTGAGGCCCTCTTTGCCGTAATCAAGTTCCGTGCCGTCCAGGTAGACCAGGCTCTTGGGACTTACGATCACCTTAACGCCCCGGTCCTCGAACACCAGATCGTCGTCTTCTATGGCATCGGCAAACTCCAGTTCGTAGGCCATGCCCGAACATCCCGATGTGCGCACACCAAGGCGTATTCCCACACCTTTACCTCGGGTGGCAAGAAACTTGGTAACCCGATCGGCTGCCGCTTCTGTAAGTGTTACTGCCATGCTCGTTCACTCCTGCATTCGAGCCGGAAAGTCCCGTCAGGGGCCATTCAGGCTGGCACGTCTTCTGGTGGAAACACCCGGGGCCGGCGAAAATCAGCTTCGATATGTCGGCTCGAACCCCGGAAATCCGCCTCATTGCTTTGAGGTGTAGTCGTCGATCGCGGCCCGGATCGC
>JAUXGQ010000229.1 GCA_030621975.1 Gammaproteobacteria bacterium
CGCCGCTCAACGATCGGGTCCGCAACCGAATCACCGATGCGGAACTCGACGATGAGTTAAATCGTATCGCCGCGTTCGAGCGGATGCTGATCGAGGACGGGGCGCTGGTGGTCAAGTTCTGGTTTCACCTTCCCGAGAAAGAGCAGCGAAAACGCCTTAAACAACTCAAACGCAATGATCGCAGCCGCTGGCGGATGGCCCCTAAGCTGTCGAATCTGACCGAGCATTACCAGCACTTCGAAAGCACAGCCGAACGGCTCATAAGATTGACCGATACGGGTATCGCACCCTGGTACCAGATCGAGGCGACAGACCGCAGATACCGCGATCTAACGGTCGGGCGCACCCTGCTGGAGTCGATTCGTACCCGGCTCAATTCCCCCGCACCCCTGTGCGTGGATGAGATTTCCCATGCCCCCAGCCCTCCCATGTCTGAAGAGGCACAGATCACCGTGCTGGATAAGGTGGACGTGAGCCGAAAGCTGGGCCGGAACATCTACAAATCCGAACTCAAACAATTGCAGGCCGAACTCAATGGTCTGACCTGGAAGGCCTATGGCCGGGGAAGATCCAGCGTTCTGGTGTTTGAGGGTGTGGATGCCGGCGGCAAAGGCGGGGCCATCCGCCGTATCACCCATGGCATCGATGCGCGACTCTACCGCACGATTCCGGTCGCCGCGCCCACGGACGAAGAAAAGGCCCAACACTATCTGTGGCGCTTCTGGCGCCAGATTCCCCGCGCAGGCCGGGTTACCATCTATGACCGATCCTGGTACGGACGGGTGCTGGTGGAACGAGTCGAAGGTTTCGCTTCCGACGAGGAATGGCGCCGGGCCTACGCCGAGATCAACGACTTCGAGGAACAACTCGTGGAGAGCGGCGCCATCCTGCTGAAATTCTGGCTGCATATCGACCAGGACGAACAGCTACACCGTTTCAAACAACGGGAAGAGACATCCTACAAGCAGCACAAGATAACCGAGGAAGACTGGCGCAACCGGGAGAAGTGGGACGGTTACAAGACCGCCGTCAATGAAATGGTGATCCGCACCAGCACCGAGTACGCCCCTTGGACACTGATCCCGGGCAACGACAAACTCTATGCGCGCATCAATGTGCTGGAGACGGTGTGTGACAGACTGCGTTCAGCGTTGAGCGACAAGGAGTCTTAATTCGCACTACTCGCGAATGAACCACAGAGTCACAGAGGGCACCGAGGTTTTCCATATAAAAAACGCATTCACCTCTGTGAACTCTGTGTCTCTGTGGTGAATAATTTCAACGCAAATTGCTATTAGCGCACAGGGATTATCGAATCACCCCGATCGCAGCGCCGGTAGCGCCCATGCCTGCGCCTGCCGCGGTCTGCTCCTGCAGCGACTTGCCGGTCAGGAATCCGACGCGCTCTTTCACCGTCCAGCCGCGTCGGGGAAGCTTGCCTTGGCTTTGTGGACGAACAGCGCACGCAGCTTGTCCCAGAAGTCTCCACCCAAAACGAAAAAGCTAACGGCGAAAATGAAGTCGAACGTCAGGCCGATGTGGATCTGGTACTCAGGAAAGCCCGGTATCATGTCGTGTGGCGTATACATCAGGACCCAGGCGTAGAGCGCCGGTATGAGCCACATCACCAGCCCCAGGTAGTAGCGCACTGGCCCAACCTCCTTGGGCGGACCGTAGCGGCGCAACATGGCCATGATGCGGTGCTTGACGTAATTGAAACCGGCCTTGCCCAACATGGCGACCGCCGCCACCGTGAACAGTTCGGGGATGCCCGCGATCAATGCCCCGCTCAGCGTGGCCTTCATCCCCATCGACAGGTCGGTGAAGGGCACCAGCAGCGCGCCCAAGGGGGATAAGAACCCCACGGCGATCAAGGCCACTCCGACACGGAAGCGCCAGCCAGGGGAAGGCGCGGCTGGGGTGTTTTGTGAAGTGGGATCAGTCATCTCGAATGCCTCCTCGGGTTTCGTCCCCTGACCTGTGTCTCGCCGCCTCGATAAGCTGCAACTCTTCGGGCTGAACGTCTCGGTACTTGACATACCCGTAGATCGAGTTGAGGGCAAGACGCGCCTTTTGCGTGGCCAACGCCTCCAGCATCTTCACCGCCAGGAGTCGTCCGTGCCAGTTGTCCCTCAACCCCCAGTTGTCCGCGTAGAAATCGTAAAGGATTCGCTCCTGCTCCCGTACCCCCAGCCTTTGCAGCACTGTTTTCAAGCCGTGAAAGAGGGGCGGCATGCGCAAGGGTCCCCAGTCTCTGACGTATCCGAGAAATCCCAACATGATCTTCCCGGGGTTTCCGCTCCCCAGTTTGAACCTCACCCAATTCTCCAGGTCGTCAATCGCCTTGCCCGCCGCCGGATCTTTCCCGATGCCTATGATAGACAGTGACACGATCAGTACCATCAGATCATGGTCGTGTATTGCCACCAGGTTGTATCCGGCATCCTTGGGCTCAAGCATCCAATAAAAGGGTTCGAACTTCATCCGGCTGATCTGACCACCCTGAACCACCCGGGCAGTCCCTTCCACCCCCTCCGCGATCCTGAGCCCGAAGACTTCTACCGAAACCGGTATGTCGGTGATCCGATAGGTAAAGCCGGTGATGACCCCCACCCCCTGTCCCGTCCCGTTAATCCGGCGTTCCCCGCTCCATTCAAGATCGCCGTCGATATGAGCCCAGGTATGCCAGTCGAAAAATCGAAATGCCGCGGGTCTGAAGCGACGATCCTCATCCAGGTATCCAACCTGGGTTTCTTCGACCTCAAGCGGAAGATTCAGATAGGGGGACCTGAATCTGACGCGCAGTCTCATCGCAGCACCGGTCTCCGGGCCGAGTATCTCCACGTCGGCCGTAACCTTGCGGTGTAAGGACGCCAGGAAAGGGATCTTTTCGAGAAAAGACGTCAGGCGGATAAATCCCAGTTCCAGGGACAAGGCCCTTTCTCGAATCCGATCTGCAGCGATCATCCCGGAAAGCTCGGTCGGGCCCGACGCAGATTGCGTTCAGCGGCGTGGCCGGCAAGGCGTGGCGACCTGAGATAGCAAAACAAAGAACTGATGCTGACCTCATTCCCAAAGGAAGGGTGTGTTTGGTTTCTGTTTGAGGCGTTGTAAGGGTTACAAGTCGTATATTAGCCGTTTCCGCACGGATTCTAAATAGAGCGCGTCGTCGGCCGCTAACAACCCAGGTTCCCCAACAAACTCAGGTTTTACGAATGTATTGTGGTGCGCGCTTCGATGTGCGGGTGCCGGTTTCCGGGACTCGGACTTGAGCGGCCACCAGGATTGCGCTTGACTGATGCAGAATAATTTCGCACCAGGCGTCGAACGCCGCCTCCACCGGCGGTTTTCCATCGATCTGGACGTGTACGTATACTCTGGTGAAGAGCCGGCGCATCGGTATCGGATGCGGGACTACTGCCAGAGCGGTGTACTTCTGGTAGCGCACGCAACGCCTGAGGAAAGAGAGGCACCCTATTCGTCGCCGTTCACGGTTGGCCAGTTGGTCCAGGTTTCCGGAAGCGTGCGCCATCCCGAGGGACGCAAGAAACTTCGCGTCACCGTCCAGGTCGTGCGGTTGCTGGAGGATGGATTCGGCGCCAGGTTTCAGCGACCCGAGGCCCGAGTTTTCAAGCTGCTCCAAGAACATAGCCAGAACCCACCTCAGGAGCAGGTATCGACGACGACTCGCCAACCGCCCCCGCAAGGAACCCCGGGATCTCCGGTAACAGGCAACCGGATCCAGACCCTGTTGCAGCGGTTAGCTAAACAGGGTTTGCGCGAACCTTTGCGTAAGGTATTTGATAACACTGAACTGGAACTTCTGGATAAATTCAGCAACGCGCCGACAAACTTCGAGGAACAACAGATCTTTACCGATCTCTCGACACTCGATCTGGTCAAGTCCGAGTTAGACGAACACCTGCTGCGACCATTGCTGAACCGGGCAATACAGCGATATAAGGAAGGAGCCGGATCAGAGCAAGAAGACTCAACGATGAGTCAATTGAGTCTAGTGGACGAGGCGGACTTCGAAAACTGGGTGCAAGTGGCCAAAGCGTCATCCAGACTGGACGACATGTTCAGCGAGGAGCTACACGATTTGTCCGTATTGATCCAGTCGCTCCTGCCGGACAGCCATCCATCAGGCGACCGGGAGATCCCCTTCAGTCCCCTGCAAATCACAGACGAACTCAGTAATCTCTGCGCCCGCCTGGACCTCGGTCCTGTCTCACACCAGTACTTGCTTCAAACAGCGGTCCAGGTATTGAGCCGGGAACTCGGCGCATTCTACCAGGCATTTAAGTCTGCTCTGGAGGATCTGGGGGCACAACCGGGCCCGAAGCGCAAACCTCGGCGTCCTGCTCCAAGACGAGCGGCAGCCTACGCAGAAACCCCTTCCGCTGCACAATCGTTCGCGCCGGCGACCGGAACACCGTCCGCCACCGATACGAGACCCCGGGCAGAGGCCCCGGCTACCGCGGTACCGTCCGCCATCGCCGCGAGACCCCAAGCGGAGGCCCCGGCTACCGCGGTGCCCTCTGGCATTGGTACGGGCTCCCGTGCAGAAGCCCCGGAGACGGTAATCGGCACCAGCGATCTTTCCCGGTTGCTGCCGCAACTCCACGCCGACGCGCTAGCCGGCCCA
>JAUXGQ010000251.1 GCA_030621975.1 Gammaproteobacteria bacterium
ATTGGTACTCCCTAGGGGAATCGAACCCCTGTTGCCGGCGTGAGAGGCCGGCGTCCTTACCGCTAGACGAAGGGAGCATACCTTTGTGGCGAGGAGCTGGTATTATACCCGGTCACGCTCCAGCCTCAACCCATCTTTTCGGTTCAATTGCCTGAGGTTTGCCGCGCTACCGTGATCGGCCAAGCATGGGATTTCGGAGGGGATGACAGCCAGGATTGGCGGGCGTTGCGGCTTCGTATTGACAAACAAGGTAAAGACGATAGTTACACCAACCATTATCCCTCGTTCAGAACATATCATTTCACGTTCCAACATCAGCGAAAACGCCGTAAAGGTGCTTTACCGCCTGAAGCAGGCCGGGTATCAGGCCCACTTGGTTGGGGGGGGCGTGCGTGATCTGCTGCTGGGACGGGAACCGAAAGACTTCGATGTGGCGACCGATGCACGTCCTGAAGACGTACGTTCGATTTTTCGGAATTGTCGATTGATTGGGCGCCGATTTCGCCTCGCACATGTTCACTTCGGCCGCGAAATCATCGAGGTGGCGACCTTTCGTGGAGCGGATAGCGACGGGGCGGAGGGAAAGCGAAAGATCGAAAACGGGATGATTCTGCGCGACAATCTGTACGGAAGTATTGAAGAAGATGCCAAACGCAGGGATTTTACCGTCAATGCGCTTTACTACAATATCGCCAATTTTTCCGTCGTGGATTATGCGCGCGGCATGCAGGATCTTAAGGCGGGGACGCTGCGTCTACTGGGAGATCCCGAGGAACGCTACCGGGAGGATCCGGTACGTATGCTGCGTGCGGTTCGCTTTGCGGCCAAACTGGGTTTTAGCATCGATCCGGCCTGCGAGACCCCGTTCTCCACGCTCGGACAACTGCTGGCCGATGTCCCGACAGCGCGACTCTTTGAAGAGGTGCTTAAGCTGTTTCTCGGGGGCAGCGCACTGCAGACGTTTGAGAAGCTTCGGCACTACGGGCTCTTCGGTCGCCTGTTTCCCGCCACCGAAGCCAGTCTGACCCGGGAAGAGCGGGATTTCCCCATAATCTTCGTCAGCAGGGGCATGGAGAATACGGACACGCGGGTGCGTGAGGAAAAATCCGTAACGCCTGCATTTTTGTTTTCAGTCCTCCTATGGGAGCCGGTGCGCCAATTGGCCGCTGAATTACAGGAGGACGGCACGTCTCCATTGCAGGCCCTGCAGCTGGCGGGGGACCGGGTGCTGTCGCAGCAACTGGAAGTGGTAGCCATCCCCAGGCGTTTCAGTACCCCCATGCGGGAGATCTGGAATCTCCAGCATCGGTTCGAATATCGGGTGGGAAATCGCCCCCACAGACTATTGGCACATCCGCGGTTTCGCGCCGCCTATGATTTTATGTTGTTGCGGTCCGAGTCAGGAGAGTCAGATCCCCAGTTGGTTGCATGGTGGACGAGATTCCAGGCGGTTGACAGTGAGGAACGCCACCGGCTGACCAAGCCGCCGAAAGGCCGCGGGCGGGGTCGTCGGCGTAAGCCAAAAAGAACGGATCGTTGATGAAAGCTCGCGATGTATCGGGTCCGGGTCGCAGGGTAATCGCCTATGTGGGGGTGGGCAGTAATCTGGATAAGCCTGCAGAGCAGGTACGCAGCGCGTTCAGGGAACTCGACGGAATTCGCGGGACTCGGTGCGTGCGGACATCCAGCCTGTATCTAAGTTCTCCGCTCGGCCCCGTTGAGCAGCCGGACTTCATTAACGCGGTGGCCGTTGTGGTGACCGGTCTTCTCGTGGAAACCCTGTTGGAGAAGCTGCAGGCTATCGAAGACGCCCATGGCCGTCGGCGCAACGGCACGAGATGGGGGCCGCGCCCCCTGGATCTGGATATCCTGCTGTATGGCGACTGGCGCATGGATACAGCGCGATTGGTTGTGCCCCATCCGGGGCTGCAAAAGCGGAGTTTTGTGCTCTATCCTTTACTGGAAGTCGCAACCCCCGATCTGCGCATCCCCGGGTGCGGCAGTCTCCGGGAACTGGTCAAGGGCTGTCGGGAAGACAATATAAGGCGGCTTTGATCCGGGTTAAGGACTGTATAATAGAGCTTCGGACAGCCGTGGGGTTATGGGGTCATGTCGAAAGATAAAATCACCATCTCGACACTTGGTCAAATGAAAAAGCGGGGTGAGAAGATCGCCGTGCTGACCAGTTACGATGCCAGTTTCACGGCCGTACTGGAAAGCGCCGGAGTTGAAGTGCTGCTCGTGGGCGATTCGCTGGGCATGGTCATTCAGGGTCTGGAAAGCACACTGCCGGTAACGGTCAGGGATATGGTTTATCATACCCGCGTCGTGGCCAGGGCACACAGCATGAGCCTGCTGATCGCGGATATGCCGTTCATGAGCTATGACACGCCTGCAAGGGCCCTGGAGACCGGGAAAGGTCTGATGCAAGCTGGCGGAGCTCATATGGTTAAGCTGGAGGGCGGGGCGGAGCAGACCGATACCGTGGCGTATCTAGTGGCCAATGGCATCCCGGTGTGCGCTCATCTGGGTCTGCTGCCTCAGTCGGTGTATAAGTTGGGTGGCTACAAGGTGCAGGGACGGGATGCTGACTCCGCCCGCAAGATCCGGGAGGACGCGTTGGCGCTGGAGCGCGCCGGGGCGTCACTGCTGGTGCTGGAGTGCGTACCAGCCTCACTGGCCGCTGAAATCACCGGTGCTCTGGAGATCCCGGTGATCGGGATTGGAGCCGGTGCGGGTTGCGACGGACAGGTGCTGGTGCTCTATGACATGCTGGGTATTACGCCTCGCAAGATGCCCCGCTTTGTAAAGAACTTTCTCGCTGAAACCGGCAGCATCAAGGCGGCGATAGCCGCCTATGTGGCAGCGGTCAAGGATGGGAGCTTTCCGGCGCCCGAGCACAGTTATTAAAACATAAAGAACGAAAGTGGACACTGCTTTGCCAAGGCATATCCGCTGACAATGTGATTCATCAAATAATAACCGGCATCTCTTTACCGTTGTTCTATCCGGAGTCCGTATGCCGATGCAGGTAGTCGAAACCACCACCGAACTGCGCACAAGGGTGGCAGATTGGCGCCGGTCCGGCGACCGTATCGCTTTTGTGCCTACCATGGGTAATCTCCATTCCGGGCATCTGCAGTTAGTAAGTAGGGCCCAGCTGCAGGCTGAGCGGTGTATCGCGAGTATTTTTGTAAACCCGTTGCAGTTTGGACAGGGAGAGGATTTCGACGGCTACCCACGAACCCTGGACGAGGATGCGAAGCAGTTGCGGGAGATCGGTGTGGACCTGTTGTTTTGTCCTGCCGTTGCGGCCATCTACCCCTCGGACATGGCCGTTCATACCCGGGTAGAGGTGCCCGGTTTATCGACTATACTCTGTGGCGGATCTCGTCCAGGGCATTTTGCCGGGGTGGCCACTGTGGTTTGTAAGCTGTTCAACATGGTACAGCCCGATATCGCCGCATTCGGCGAAAAAGACTTCCAGCAGTTGATCGTTATCCGCCGTATGGTGGATGATCTTGGTATCCCGGTGGAGATAATGGGTGTGGAAACCCAGCGGGAAGGCGACGGGCTGGCGTTCAGCTCCCGCAATGCCTATCTCGATGCGGACGAACGGCGGCGGGCGCCGGCCCTGTATCGGACCTTGCGTGTCGCGGCACAGCGTATTCGTTCGGGTGAGACGGACTTCGACAGCATAGAAAAGGATGCGCTAGACGAGCTTCGAAAAGCCGGTTTCGAGCCGGAGTATTGCAGTGTTCGGTCCAGTGTGGATCTGTCCACCACGCGGCCAGGTAGCAAGGACCTGGTGATTCTTGCCGCCGGGCGCCTTGGCAGAGCGCGCCTGATCGATAACTTGCGGGTTACCCTGCCTTGAAACAAGGTTCGAATTCTTGGCGTGTTTCGTAACAAATCAAAAAGTTAGGCACAAGGATGGCATGCCTCTAAGAAAACGAGGTGAGCGGAGTGACAACTCGCAGCGGCTCACGCATAATATAGGTCCGCTTCGGCCGGAGCCTGCTTGAGATGCAACTGACCGTATTAAAATGTAAATTGCACCGGGCCTGTGTAACCCACTCGGAAATCGACTATGAAGGGTCCTGTGCCATCGATAGCGATCTGATGGCGCGTGCCGGTATTTTCGAGTACGAGCAGCTCCAGATCTACAATATCGCCAATGGGGAACGCTTCACCACCTATGCTATCAGCGCGGAAGCCGGTTCGCGGATCGTGTCTGTTAACGGTGCGGCCGCCCACAAGGCGTCGCCTGGGGATCGCGTGATCATCTGCGCCTATGGTGGTCTGGGCGAATCGGAAGTAGCGGGCTTCAAACCGGTCCTGGTCTATCTCAACGAACACAATCAAGTGGTCCGCACCGCAAATTCCATAGCGACCCAGGTGGCCTGAAGCCA
>JAUXGQ010000135.1 GCA_030621975.1 Gammaproteobacteria bacterium
CGGTGGTCACGGACGGCAAGGTCATCACCTCGCGAGGTCCGGGGACTGCCATGGATTTTGCCCTGGAGCTGATCGAACGGCTCGTCGGCAAGGCCAAACGCGATCAGGTGGAGACGGCTTTGGTGCGTGAGCGCTGAGCACAAGACTACGAGTAGGACTAAGAAATGGAAGTGCAGGAGCAAGCAGCCCAAGACGATTCCGATCATCCATCCGTGGCGCCGCATCCGTCCCGCGACGCGGTGATCGAAGGGGTTGGTGAATTTCTGGTCCGCAACGGCAAACTCAGCGAGCATGACTTTGTACGCATCCGCAGGGTAGCCGCCGGTGCTGACGAACCCTTCGCCGCCATGGCACTCAAGCTGGGCTTGGTATCGGAACGGGACCTGGCCGAGGGATTCGCTTTCGTGTTGGACGTTCCCATGACTCGGGCTGACGATTACCCGGATGTGTCCCTGTTCGAGGACGCGCTGTCCCTGCGGTTTCTGAAAGAGGCCCAGGTGGTGCCGGTGGCCATGGAAGAAGACCGGCTGCGCCTCGCCATGGCCGATCCCTCGGACCGTTTCCCATCGGACGCGGTGGAACTGGCCTGCGACGTCCTCGTATCACCCTGTGTGGGCCTGCCGTCCGACATCGAGAAGGCCGTCGAGCGTCTCTACGGCGCGGGACGCAGCGCCATGGGGGAGATCGTCGACAGCCTGGGTGCGGATGATGAGGATGCCGAGGCCGACATCGAGCACCTCAAAGATCTGGCCAGCGAGGCGCCGGTTATCCGGCTGGTCAACCTCATAGTGCAGCGCGCCGTGGAGCTGCGCGCCTCGGATATTCACATCGAACCGTTCGAAGACAGCCTGACCGTGCGCTACCGGGTGGACGGCGTCCTTCAGGACGTGGAAGCGCCGCCGGCGGGATCCACCGCGGCGGTCATCTCCCGCATCAAGATCATGGCCAACCTGAATATCGCCGAGCGACGCAAACCGCAGGACGGGCGCATTGCGGTGCGGGTACAGGGCAAGGAGCTTGATCTGCGCGTGTCAACCGTACCGACCCTGTTCGGTGAAAGCGTCGTCATCCGGCTGCTGGACAAAGAGAGTGTAAAATTCGATTTCGAGGCCCTGGGTTTCGACGGCCAGCCCGAGCAGCGACTGCTGAGCGCACTGGACATGCCGCACGGCATCGTGCTGGTCACCGGCCCCACCGGCAGCGGCAAGAGCACCACGCTCTACACCGCCCTGCACCGGCTCAACACACCGGAGCGCAAGATCATCACGGTGGAGGATCCCGTGGAGTACCAGCTGTCAGGCGTCAATCAGATCCACGTGCGCTCTGAGGTCGGCCTTACCTTCGCGGGTGCGTTGCGGGCCATCGTCAGGCAGGACCCGGATGTGATCATGGTGGGCGAGATGCGAGACGTGGAAACCGCCCGTATCGCCGTCCAGTCGGCGCTCACCGGCCACCTGGTGTTGTCCACCCTGCATACCAATGATGCGGTCGGCGGCGTAACCCGGTTGCTGGATATGGGGGTGGAGGATTATCTGATCACTTCGACCGTAAACGGGATTCTGGGGCAACGGCTGGTGCGCCGCCTGTGCACCGCATGCCGGGAGTCGTATCGGGTGTTGCCCGAGATGGCCGCGGAATTGAAACTCAGGTGCTACTGCCCGGATGGCGACATCACGCTGTATCGCGCCAAGGGCTGTTCGGAATGTGTTGGCACCGGCTATCGGGGCCGACTGGTTCTTTCGGAAGTACTGCTTATGAGCGACCCCTTGCGGCAGTTGGTGATGCGCCATGCCAACGCCAGCGAACTATTGAAAGGGGCAGTGGAGGAGGGCATGGAGACCATGTATCAGGACGGGCTGCGCAAGGCGGTACTCGGGCTGACGACCGTGGAGGAAGTGATCCGCGTGGCCGAGAAAGCCTGATGCCAAGGTTCACCTACAAGGCCGTGACGCCGGCCGGGGAAGTACAGGAAGGCGAGCTGGAGGCAGCGGACGAACAGACCGTGATCCGCAAGCTCCAGGGCGACGGCCTGATCCCGGTCAAGACCCGGTCGGTGAGCGGCAAAGGGCTGGGTCTGGAGCTTGGATTCGGCAGGGGGCGCGGCAAGCGAGTCAGTCAGCAGCAGATCGCCTTGCTGACACAGGAACTGGCCACCCTGCTCGAGGCCGGTCTCACGCTGGATCATTCGTTCAAGGTGCTGCTGGACCTCGCCGACGATCCGAGGTTGGTGAAGCTGCTGTCGGAGCTGCAGGAGCACGTGCGTGGTGGCGACACCTTCTCCGAGGCGCTGGAGGCGCAACAGGGCTTATTCCCCAGCCTGTATATCAACATGGTGCGCGCCGGCGAGGCGAGCGGCGCCATGCAGGCGGTGTTGTCCCGGTTGGCCGACTATATGGAGCGGTCCGCCGAGTTGAGAGACACCGTAAAATCGGCGCTCGTCTACCCCACAATCTTGCTGCTGGTGGCCGGCCTGTCCGTGATCCTGTTGCTGGTTTTCGTGGTCCCTCAGTTTGCCCAGATGTTCGACGACATGGGTGAGGCCCTGCCCCTGGCTACCCGGATCGTAATCGGGCTGGGTGATCTGTTCCGGGATTACTGGTGGGCTCTGCTGGGTGGCATACTCGGGCTGGTTTCGCTGTTGCGCAACCAGCTTGCCAAGCCCGAGGTCAGATATCGCTGGGACAAGCGCGTGTTGCGTATGCCTTTGATCGGCGATCTGGTGGCGAAGGTGGAAACCGCCCGTTTCAGCCGTACCCTGTCGACCCTGGTCCATAATGGGGTGACGCTGCTGGCGGCGCTGTCGCTGGTAAAAGACGTCCTCTCGAATAAGATTATCGCCGAAGCGATCGCGGCCGCGGCGGAGGAGCTGAAACACGGCCGGGGACTGGCGGAAACCTTGATGGAGCAGGGGGTGCTGCCCAGGCTGGCGATCCAGATGATCAAGGTCGGGGAGGAAACCGGAAAGCTCGAGCCGATGCTGGAAAAGGTGGCGAACATGTACGACCGGGAGGTCAAATCCGCGGTGCAGCGCATGTTGAGCCTGCTGGAGCCGCTGCTGATCGTCGGCCTCGGGGTGGTCGTTGCGGGTATCATCATGTCCATCCTGGTGGCGATCATGAGCGTCAACCAGCTGGCGTTCTGACAGAGCCCCGGTGAGAATTCCGGGCCCGATACGGATGGCAAGAAATCTCACGCCTCCAAGTCATAGGTCGCAGGGGGGGTTTACACTCCTGGAGTTGCTGGTTGTGCTCGTCATCGCCGGCCTGATTCTGACCGTCACGCCGCCGCTGTTCTCGCGGGCGATGCCCGGTACCCAGCTCAAGGGGGCGGCGCGCCAGATCACATCCGCACTGAAGTTCGCGCGCAGCCACGCCGTGGTGACCCAGCAGGAAGCCCAGTTCAGGCTGGATGTGGAACAGCGATTTTTCGAGGTCAGTGGCCGCAACAAACAGATCAGCCTTCCGGAAGACCTGGAATACCGTCTGTTCACCGCCCGGGCGGAACAGATCAATGACAGCGTGGGGGCCGTGCGTTTCTATCCGGATGGCAGCTCCACCGGTGGTCGCATCACCCTGGCCTACGGTGATCGAGAATATCATGTGAACATTGACTGGCTGACCGGTCACGTGAAGATTCTGGAGTAGAAGTTGAAAAAACTCGATATGTGCGTTTTTTCCGGTTCGCCTGGTGAGAGAAGTGCGACAGGGATGTCGCGTTTACGGACCCAACGACGGAAATCCGGGCGGGTCCCCAGGCAGTCTGGTTTTTCCCTGCTCGAGGTCCTGGTTGCCTTTTCGATCCTGGCCCTGGCCCTCGGTGTGCTGTTGCAGGCCTTTTCCACCGGCGTACGGGGGGTCACCCAAAGCGGGCTGTACAGCAGGGCGATGCTGCTTGCCGAATCCAAACTCGCGCAGGCCGGACGGGATGAGGTGCTGTATGAGGGCGAGCATAGCGGGGAATTCGATGACATCTTCCGCTGGCGTGTCTCGCTGATCCCTTACGAGTCTGAGGATTTGGACCCGCGCAAACTGAGTCTCGATCCGGTTGCCGTAACAGTCGAGGTCGAATGGGACGAAGGTGACCGAACCCCCCGCATCGCTCTGACCGGCCTGCGCCTGTTGCCCGGCAATCGCTGAGACCCGGTACGGTGAATCCTCAATCGTCGCGAATAACCCTGAAGACTATCGCCGCCAGGCGGGAATTCACGAAAGAAGCCGGTTGGCAGGGCGGTTTCACGTTGATAGAGCTGTTGATCGCAATGACCCTGGTCGGTCTGATGCTGGTGCTGATTTTCAGTGGCCTGCGTCTTGGAGCAAAAAGCTGGGATGCCGCGGAACTGCGCGCCACCGAGTCGGGCGATCAGCGTCTGATCGGGACCTTTCTGCAACGCTCCCTGAAAGAGATGAAGGCGGTATATCTGCCCGGGGAGCAAAACGATAAGCATGTTGCCTTCAGCGGGGGCAGGAACGCGCTGGAATTCGTCGGCCCCATGCCGAAGCGTCTTGGCCCGGGCGGCGCCTATATCCTGCGAATAGAGGCGCCCGAGGCCGGCAAAAGCCGCAACCTGGTCCTGCGTCGCTGGTTGTATCACCCGGAAGTGCTGGAGGGACTGGCGGCCGTCCCCGATTGGAAGCCCCTCCATGAACGGGTGGGCGAGCCGAGGCCCCTGTCCGATGATGACGACCGGTGGAACCGGGCGCTCTACGGCGAGCACATCCTGATCGAAGGTATTGAAGCGCTGGAGGTTGAGTATTACGGAACCACCGAAGGCGCCGCCGATCCCGAATGGCATCAGGAATGGAACGAAGCCGCCGCCATGCCCACGCTGGTCAGACTGCGGGTGTACGGGGATCGAGGCGAGTGGCCGCCCCTGCTGGCCGCGTTGCCGGCCTTATCCGACGACACCGGATCAGGCAATACCGGTGGCCGGACTCCGGTGAACAGAAGGGGCAGAAGGGGCAGATGATGGAAAGGATGCACTATCGGCACGCTGGCATCGCGCTGGTCCTGGTGTTGTGGGTCCTGGCGCTGCTGTCGACCATGGCCTTGGCCCTGATGGCCACTCAGCGCACGGAAACCGCCCTCACCCGCAATCACATCTCAACGGCGCAGGGCCGGGCGCTGGCCGAGGCCGGCATCTATTACGCCATCGCCAGGGGACTCGTGTATCGCGCCTCGTCAGACAGCGAAAAATGGGAACCCGACGGCACCTTGCACCCCTGGCAGTTCGGCGGCAGCCGAGTGGAAACGGCGATCATCAGCGAACACGCCTTCATCGACCTCAATTTCGCGGGTGCCGAGCTGCTGGACGGCCTGTTGCAGACCGCCGGGGTGGATGAATCGGAGATTCCGTCCCTGCGGGACGCCATTCTGGATTGGCGGGATGAGAATACGGAGCATAGGCTCCGGGGGGCGGAAGACGATGCCTACGCGACCGAAGGCCGGGCGTACGGAGCCGCGGATATCCTGTTCAGCAGCGTTTCGGAGCTCCGCCAGGTGCTCGGCATGACCCGGGAGATCTACCGGGTGGTTGCGCCGGCCTTGACCGTTTACTCGGGCAAGAGTCAGGTCAACCCCTGGTTCGCCCCACCTCAGGTGTTGGCCGCGCTGCCCGGGATGCACGAGGACGGCCTGGCGGATTACCTGGAACTGCGCGCCAGTCACCGCGAACGCGGTCTGCCGCCACCCCAGCCCACCGGCGTGAACGCGGCGCTTCTGGATCTCACCGGGGGGACGGTTTTTCGGGTGTACGCCGAAGCACCCGCCTCGGACGGGGCAAGGGTCAGCCTGCAGGCGATCGTACGCACCGGCGAAGGGGCCGAGGCCTACGAGATACTGGCCTGGAATCACAGTCCGGTTAAACCCATATTGTTACCCATATCTCGGTAA
>JAUXGQ010000360.1 GCA_030621975.1 Gammaproteobacteria bacterium
CCCATCCCCTCGAAACCCGGCGCCTGCTTCTTCGGAATGTCCCGGCTGGAGGCCAGGCTCAGCTTGGCGCGTCGGTTCACAGCTCCAGCTCCTCGCTGAGTACCTGCCACAACCGGTCGATCTCCCGGGCCGCCTTGCCTTTGTGCTCGAACTCCGTCACCGCCCGCCCGTCGATCAAGGCGTGGCTGAAGGCCGCTCGCTGACTGATCGCCACCTCGCTCACCGGAATCCCGTAGGTCCGCAGGGCCTGACGCGCCTCCGTTACAATACGCGGCACCCCGTAGAAGGTCGCCGGGGGACAGCTGTTCAGCACGATCCGCGCCGCCGTGCCCACCTGCGCCACCAGTTCGGTGGTCGCCCCGATGGCGTCCAGATCCAGAATGGCCGGTCGCGTCGGGATGCAGACCCGATCCGACAACTGGGCACAAATGCGCGCGTCGTGCGAACTGTGCGGCGCGGTGTCAACCACGACCAGGTCATAGCCCTGCTGCCGCGCCGTCTCCAGCACCTGCCCCAGCACCTCGCCCCGGCTCTGAATCAGCGCCGGGGTCTCGGCGCGACGGCGACGCCACCAGGCCGTGGCGCTCCCCTGGGGGTCGATGTCCACCATCAACACCCCAAGCCCCGCACCACAGGCCCGCACCGCCAGGTGAATGCACAGCGTCGTCTTCCCCGCCCCTCCCTTCTGGGCGATAACCCCTAGCGTCTTCATTGCACCCCGTGAGAAAATGCCAACCGCTGGTCGCCGATCAAAGGCCTTTGACGTCCTTCAGCTTCGCCTTCTTGAACTCCGCGCCTTTGCACTTCGCCTTTTTCAGATTGGCCCCGGTCAGGTCGGCCCCCGTCAGATCCGCCTTGCGCAGATCCGCCTGGCGCAGCCGCGCGTTTTCCAGATTCGCATCACTGAGATCCGTGCCCCGCAGGTTCGCGCCGTTCAGGTGCGCACCGCCGAAATCCACACCCCGCAGCTTGAGCCCGCTCAGATTCTGATCGTCCAGGTCGACGCCCTTGTTACCGCTCTTGCGCAAACCCTTTACCCATTTATTGAAGCCTTCCACGTCGGAGTCTTTCAACAGCTTGAGTGCTTGCTTGTTCGCCATGCTTCCTCACCTTAACGTTTTGTTGATTCTGTCCCGGCCCGATGCAGACCTATATCGTTACCCATAACTCGACACAGAAGAATTGCCGCACACGGAGGCACGGAGAAGAATAAAGAGGTCATACCAGAGCCTCTTGCAAAACCCCGTCATTCCGGCATGCTTTTAGCCGGAATCCATTTTCTTGATATGTAAGTGATTGATTCTATGGATTCCCGCCTTCGCGGGAATGACTTATTTTGGAGTTTTGCAAGAGGCTCACCAGTTACCATTTATGATATGGGTAAGGATATAATGCAGACCGCATCCGGCACTCACGGGCGCGCAGATTCATAGCCCACCGCGCCCTAGTCCTCGGGCGGATCACCGGTATGAACAACCTCCACCTTGAACTCAGCCAGCAGGGCGGCCAGGGCACCGAGAGCGGCGAGTATTGGCGCCATGACGGTGACAACACCTCCCACGGCGACGCCGGCGGTCAAGGGGATCTCCAACAGGCTCTCGCCGCTGGGTTTGCGGATGATGAGTCGCCGCACGCTACCCTCGGCAACAAGCTGCTTGACGCGCTCGACCAATTGGTGGCCTGCGACGACGACTTCCTCAGACCAGGTGCGCTCTTGTTTCATAGGATCTTTGCTCATGGGAGCCTCCGATAGTAAACGCGTTCTTCGACAGACCGCCCGTCTATCCCGGCTGGCGCTGTCACTTATGTTGCTTTCCCTGCGCCAAATTCCTTTACGAGGTTCTTGCGTATCGAGTCCTCAATCTTACCTTTCAAGGGCCTCAGTATCATCCCGAGCTTGATGTTCAGCTCGATAATCCCGTCGCCCAGTTCGAGAGAGCCGGACGCTCCCGAGCGACGGAAATGCAAATGATCGCCTTGCCAGGAATAATCGATCTTGTATTCCTTTTTGAGATCTTTGGCAATCTCTTCCACGCGTTTGCGCGCTTCATCAGGCAACAGGGTATAAGGGTGTTTTATGTGGATGTTTGACATGGTCAAGGAATAAGCAACATGGAAAATTTCTGGTTGGCTTTAGATGTATTCGTAGCAGAGCACAGCCGAGACTCCGGCGTCAACCGGCGGTCACTAACCTGCTCGTTTCTCAACTGTCCTGCTCAGGTGCGCGGATGATCAAGACCGGTTCTTCCGTAGAGTGGATGACGGCATTCGTCACGCTACCCAACTCCAGGCGTCCAAGCCCGTGTTTGCCCTGGGTACACATGGCCGTAAGGCTGTTCGGGGTCTCCAGGGCAAAATCGGTGATCTGTTCGCTCGGTACACCGCGCAACACCTTATAGCTGACCTTTTTCAGGCCCTCGCCCTGCAACTGACGGGCCTTTTCTTCTATATAGTTTTCGGCCGCATCATGGACGATCTTGGAGATGTCATACATGCGAATCGATGTGCCCGGGAAACTGGGGTGGTACGCCCGCACCAGAATCAGCTCCATGTCCAGGATCTTACACAGGGAAACCACATGCGGCAGGATATGCTCCGCCACCAACGACCCGTCCAGGGGCACAATCAGGCTCTTAAACTCGACCAGACCGCCGTCGGGACCCTTTGCCCTTACCGGAATCAGCAGGACGGGGGCTTGAACATGCTGTACGACCTTGTGCGCGACGCTTCCAAGCATCCAGCGTTTGGGACCCGTGTAACCATGTGTCGACATCACAACGAGCGTCCCCTCCTGGGTCTTGGCCTGCGCGGCAATAACCTCCGCGGCGGGTCCCGTCTTCACGGTGTATTTGGGTCTCAATCCCGCTGAAAATGAGTCGGCAATCTGCTGCAGATAGGCGTCGGCATCCTTCGCAACCTCGGCGGCTACCTTATCGGGAATATCTTCAATCGCCGCCACGGCGTAGACCAGTTCAACCGAAGCATTGAAGGCCTGCGCGAGATGTTGCGCATGGGGCAATACCCGCTCCGATAGCTCCGAGCCGTTCAGCGGCACCAATATTCTCGTGTACATCTGTCTTTCCCCCTCTATGGGTTGAGCCGTTATCCGGGCAGCGCCTGAACTAGCGCTGCTTTCTTCGACATAGCTGTGTCATCTCAGGCGAAGGGTATCACCCAGATGAGCATGCCCAGGATGTAGCAGAGGATGCTGGCGGCCAGGGTAAAGGTTATGCTCCACTTCAAGAAATCTTTCAGGGGCACCTTCCGTTTCTCCTCACGCTCGATGATGTTCAGGGCGACGTAAAGGGCCGGAGCACCCGCGATGGTCAGGTTGCTGCCGAGGGTGCCGGACCAGACCAGCATCCAGTACAAGGGCCAGGTCTGAACACCCTGCTCGCCGAGATCACGGATCATGTAAAGAAAGGGCAGGATGTAGGCGTCGTGCTCGACCACGCCGACGATCGGAACCGTGAACCAGTAAAGGAGCGAGGCGCCCACCATCAGGTTCTCCTTGAAAAGCGGGGCGAGCGAATCCGCGAGATCTTTCAGCAGATGGGTTTTCTCGAAACCGCCGACCAGGGCGAAAAGTCCGATATAGAAGAAAATGGCTCGCCAGTCCAGCTCCTGGAGTATCTCTTCAAACTCCGGTTTCTTCAGA
>JAUXGQ010000456.1 GCA_030621975.1 Gammaproteobacteria bacterium
CTGCCATCCATGGCTACGCCGGGTTGAGCGACGATGTGCGTCAGGGGGACATGACACCCCTGTTCGAGGCCATCCTGGCCCACTGTCCGGCTCCGGGCGTGGATCCGGAAGGCCCTTTCCAGATGCAGATCTCGTCATTGGATTACAGCCCCTACACCGGCGCCATTGCGGTGGGCCGCATAGCCCGGGGTCGCGCCCGGCGCAACATGCCGATCCTGGTGGTCAAGTCTGACGGCGATTCGCACCGCGCGAGGATCGGCCAGATCCTGGGGTTCTCCGGGCTGCAGCGGGTGGAGGTGGAAGAGGCCGCCGCGGGGGACATCGTAGCGATTACCGGCATCGACGCGCCCAACGTTTCCGACACCCTGTGCGATCCCGATCACGGCGAGGGGTTGCCGCCACTGTCGGTGGATGAGCCCACGGTCAGCATGACCTTCCAGGTGAACACTTCGCCGTTCGCCGGCCGGGAAGGAGACTATCTGACCTCCCGCCAGCTCAAGGAGCGTCTGGAACGGGAGCTTATCCACAACGTGGCGCTACGCGTGGAAGAGGGCAACGACCAGGACAAATTCCGTGTCTCCGGGCGGGGGGAGCTGCACCTGTCCATCCTGCTGGAAAACATGCGGCGCGAGGGTTATGAGCTGGCCGTTTCCCGCCCGGAGGTGATCTTTCGTGAGGTCAATGCAGAGATCTGCGAGCCTTACGAACAGCTCACGGTGGACGTGGAAGAGCAGAACCAGGGCGCGGTGATGGAAAGCCTGGGCGTGCGGCGGGGGGCGTTGAAGGACATGCTGCCGGACGGCCGGGGCCGGGTGCGGCTGGACTATGTCATACCGTCCCGAGGCTTGATAGGATTTCAGACCGAATACATGACCCTGACTTCGGGAACCGGATTGATCTACCACGTCTTCGATCACTATGGCCCGGCCAGGAAGGGCGGCATTGCTCCGCGCGGCAACGGGGTCCTGATCTCAAATTCCACGGGCAAGGCGCTGGGTTATGCCTTGTACAACCTGCAGGAGCGGGGCCGGCTGTTCATCTCGCCCGGCGATGAGGTCTACGAAGGGCAGATCGTCGGTATCCATTCCCGGGAGAATGATCTGACCGTCAATCCACTCAAGGCCAAACAGTTGACGAACATCCGCGCGGCGGGTTCGGACGAGAACATCCTGTTGACGCCGCCGGTGCGATTTTCCCTGGAACAGGCGCTTGAATTTATCGAGGACGACGAGCTGGTGGAGGTGGCGCCCGCTTCGATCCGGATCCGCAAACGCCATCTCAAGGAGCACGAGCGCAAGCGCGCGGCGAGACGGGCGAGTTAGCCTGGATTTCTCACCACCCTTCTACTGCGGCGCCCCCATGGCACGCGCTGACTGGCTTTCACTCGGTCGGCGCGCTCAACGTAGTGTCAGCTACGCCTGCGCGCCCCTCGGTCGCGAAAGCCAGCCATCACGCACCCTTGGAACGTCTCGCTACGAACGGTGGTGAGAAATCCAGGCTAGCCCCAATAAAATAGCCCCGACGCAGTCCATGCAGTCGGGGCCAGTCGCCTAGCCTAGCTTGGTTGACAAAGGAAACCCGGTCCCTCGGCGTCCATGGATGAAATGAATTCCATTTGAATCCATGTTATTGGCGACACCTGTAGACTGCCACAAATCAAATCCGATCTCTGTAGGAAAAATCTGAAACTTTTGTAGGAATAATCTGATTTTCTTTTAGGGAAAACCTGGTCCCCGTCTTGGGAAAGTCCGGTAATTATTGCTTTTTAGCGCCAGATAAGCCATAAGATCAAGAAACGCTGCCCTCTCGTCGTTAACTTTGCTAGTCATGCGCGATCTCTATCCCGATATCCTTCCCTTTGCCTCACACCGCCTCCAAGTCGATGACCTGCACACGCTGTATGTGGAGGAATGCGGCAGGCAGAAGGGGGTTCCGGCCGTCTATCTGCATGGCGGTCCCGGGGCGGGCTGCGAATCCTATCACCGCCGCTTCTTCGATCCGTCCCGCTACCGTGTAGTCTTGTTCGACCAGCGCGGTTGCGGGCGATCGACCCCGCATGCCGAACTGAGCGCCAATACGACCCCGCATCTGGTGCAGGATATCGAAACCATTCGTGAACACCTGGGGATCGAGCGCTGGTTGGTGTTCGGTGGATCCTGGGGTTCGACCCTGGCGCTGGCCTATGCGGAGGCATACCCCGAGCGGGTGCTGGGGCTGGTACTGCGCGGGGTGTTTCTTTGTCGTGACTGGGAGTTTCAGTGGTTCTACCAGGAAGGCGCCAGCCGGGTGTTTCCCGATTACTGGGACGCTTTTCTCAAGCCCGTTGCGGAGAACGAGCGGGGTGATCTGCTCCAGGCCTATCACCGCAGGCTTACCGGAGGGGACGAAGTGGCCCGGATGTCGGCCGCAAAGGCCTGGGCCACCTGGGAGGGGCGCGCCGCGAGCCTTCTGCCCAATGACGCCATCGTTTCCCATTTCGGGAATCCCCACACGGCCCTGAGTCTGGCCCGTATCGAGTGCCATTACTTCGTGAACCGCGCCTTTCTGGAGCCGAATCAGTTGTTGAACGAGGTGCACAAGATTGCCCATATCCCGGGTGTTATCGTGCAGGGCAGATATGATGTCATCTGTCCGATGAGCTCCGCCTGGGAACTGCATCAGGCCTGGCCGAACAGTCGTCTGGAGATCATCGCCGATGCCGGGCACTCCGCGTCGGAGCCGGGCATCCGCAAGGCCTTGGTCAAGGCCACGGACCGCTTTCCGGTAAAACTGAACGGCCCGGTTTCCGTTTAACCCGGATTTTTCACCACAGAGGACACAGAGGGCACAGAGGTGAGGATTCGCTCGCAAAGCAGTCCTGATAGAAATCGGGGGTACCAGCGTGATCGGTCTGTTACAGCGTGTAACCCAGGGCCGGGTGGAGGTAGAGGGAAGGGTCGTGGGCGAGATTCAGCGGGGTCTGCTGGTGCTGGTCGGGGTGGAAAGGCATGACACCGAGGCCCGGGCCGATCGC
>JAUXGQ010000336.1 GCA_030621975.1 Gammaproteobacteria bacterium
AGGTCCCTGGCGCCGCGCAGACCGACCGCCTCCAGCTTCAACAATACCAGCTTGCGGAGCATGGACTCCGGCAGGCGCGTGTGCTCACGCAGGGGGTAGGCCACATTGTCGAAAACGTTGATATCGGTCAGCAAGGCACCGGTTTGAAACAGCATGCCCATGCGCATGCGCAACCGATACAGTTGCTTCCGACTCAGGGCCTGGATGTTCTCGCCGTCGACCTCCACGCTGCCCGCATCCGGGCGCAACTGACCGCCAATGAGCTTCAGCAGGGTCGTCTTGCCCGTCCCGCTGGGCCCCATGATGGCGGTCACCTTGCCCCGCACGATGTCGATATCGACACCATCGAAGATCAACCGGTCTCCGCGCGAGAAACGAAGACCTCGGATCTTCACCAGCGGCGCATTGTCCTCGTGCAATTCCCAAAGCCTCGTTAAAAAACCTGCCCCAAACCACGCATTTTCCCCAAATCCCGAGAGACCCGTCAAGCAACACCGTCCGTGGCCAGTTGCAGCCTATCGTTTTATACCCTTCGCGGATAGGTTTCCCGGCGTGCTATTCGCCGGGAAACCTATCCGTGATGGGTATACAATACCCCCACTATGACCAAACCTAAGCTACTCCCGATTGAAGAAACCGAAAGACTGAAGACCCTGGGCCTGGCAGTCATCGACAACGAGGCCAACGCCGTTTTTGCGCTCAGGGACAGGATCAATGACGATTTTGCCCGGGCCTGCGGTTACATGCTGGCCTGCAAAGGCCGCATCGTGGTTACCGGCATGGGTAAGTCCGGCCATATCGCGAACAAGATCGCCGCAACCCTGGCCAGTACCGGCAGCCCGGCGTTTTTCGTGCACCCCGGCGAAGCCAGTCACGGGGATCTGGGCATGATTACCCCGCAAGACGTGGTGGTCGCCCTGTCGAACTCGGGTGAAACCGCTGAGCTTCTGACAATCATACCGATAATCAAGCGCCTGGATGTACCTTTGATCTCCATGACCGGCAACGCGAATTCCAATCTTGCCCAGGAGGCGGACATCAACATCGACGTCAGCGTGGAAAAGGAGGCCTGCCCCCTCGGCCTCGCCCCCACTTCCAGCACCACCGCCTCCCTCGCCATGGGTGATGCCATGGCCATTGCGCTGCTCGAAGCCCGGGGTTTTACCGCTGAGGATTTTGCCCTTTCCCACCCAGGCGGCAGTCTGGGGCGGCGTCTGTTGCTGCACATCAGTGATATCATGCACAAGGATGAGGGCATTCCTGTGGTGCACGAAGATGCGATGCTCAGCGCAGCGCTAATGGAAATGAGCAATAAAGGACTCGGCATGACCGCCGTCGTGGATAAGGAGAACCGGCTGACAGGCATCTTTACAGACGGAGATCTGCGCAGGACTATCGATCGGAAGGTGGACATCCACAGCGCGCGCATAACCGATGTCATGTCCCGGGGATGCAAGACGGCCAGACCCGACATGCTGGCGGCCGAGGCGCTGCAGATCATGGACGAGAACAAGATCAACGGACTGCTCATCCTGGACACGGAAGACAAGCTGGTTGGTGCCATCAACATGCACGATCTGCTGCGGGCAGGGGTGGTCTAGGCCAGAATATCCCCAGCGTAAAATCCCAGCGGCGACCGAACGTTAGACAATCAGGTGAAGAGAGATGAAGGACATTCTGGATAAGGCGAAAAAGATCCGATTGGTGATTTTCGATGTGGATGGCGTGCTTACGGATGGCAGCCTGTTTCTGGGTGACGATGGGCAGGAATATAAGGCCTTCAATTCCCTTGACGGCCACGGCATGAAGATGCTCCAGCGTACCGGGGTCGAGATAGGCATCATAACCGGCCGCACCTCGAAGGTGGTCAGCATGCGAATGGACAGCCTGAACGTCCAGCATGTCTACCAGGGTCAGCTCGAGAAACTGCCCGCCTACGAGACCCTGAAAAAGGACCTTGGCCTGGAGAACGATCAGATTGCCTATGTGGGCGATGACGTGGTGGACCTTCCCATCATGCGCCAGGTCGGACTGGCGATTGCGGTTCAGGATGCGCACCGGCTGGTGAGACAGCATGCCCATTGGCAGACGCCGTCGGGCGGCGGACACGGGGCGGCAAGGGAGGTGTGTGAACTGGTCATGGAAGCCCAGGGGAACCTCGAGCACAGCTTGCAGGGATACCTTTGAGTGCCTTGACAGGTGTCCAACCGCAATCTTTTCGCCACGCTCCTGTTGCTGGTGTTTGCCGTGATAAGCTGGTTTCTCGTGCATACCCAGCAGGAAGAAGCCGCTGTCTTCAATCCGCAGGAACACCGTCCGGACGCTTGGGCGCGGGACCTGGACGTCACCGAAATGGACGACCTCGGAAAACCCAGATACAACCTGAAGGCCGACAAAATGGTGCATTTCGATGACGACGAATCCACGGTACTGACCGAACCGCGGCTTACCGTCTTCAACCACGACAGACCGCCTTGGCATGTGGACTCCACCGTGGGCTGGGTTTCGGCGGACAGAACCCTGGTATTGCTGACGGGCGAGGTGATCATCAACCGCGAGGGCAAGGGTCGATTGCGGCCGCTCCGGGCCGTAACCAGCGAGTTACGGGTAAAGCCCCGGGAAAACTATGCCGAGACCGACCGGCACGTAAGGATAGACAGCCGCGACGACTGGCTGGAATCCGATGGAGCGGAAATCTGGTTCGAGGAACCCGTGCGGATGAAATTTCTTTCCAGGGTAAAGGCGAGCTATGCAATCAACTAACCCACCAGGGAAGCGGTCCCGGGGCCTGGGGCGATGGCGCCCCGGCTGGTTAGCGTTTCTATTGCTCTCGATGGCACCCGTCTGGGCGCTCGCCGCATCCCAGAACGAAGCCCAGCCTATTCTCATCGAGGCCGACAGTGCGGATATCGACGATCGCCAGGGTGTCAGTGTCTACCGGGGAAACGTGGAGGTTCGCCAGGGCACGTCCGTACTGACCGCCGACCAGGTCACCGTCCGGCACCCGGACCAGAAAGCGCAGAAAATCATCGCCGTCGGCAAACCTGTCAAGTACCGTCAGCGCCAGGAAGGCGGCAAGCCGGATATCAGGGCAGAGGCGCTACAGGCCGAATACTTCACCGACAGTGAGGAACTGGTAATGACCGGTAACGCGGTACTCTATCAGGGCAAGGACAGTTTCCGCAGCGACCGCATCACCTATGATCGAAAAAGCGGCATGCTCAAGGGTGGCACCAGCGCCAAGGGCAAACGGCGGGTACAAGTCACCATCGAAGCAAAATAATGTCCGTTCTTGCGACCAGCAACCTGAAAAAAAAATACCGGCAGCGTCGGGTGGTCAACGGCGTGTCGATTAAGGTTGACAGCGGCGAGGTCGTTGGCCTGCTGGGCCCCAATGGAGCGGGCAAGACCACCTGCTTCTACCTCATAGTCGGTCTGATCCCGGTGGACGACGGCCAAGTCTTGCTCGACGAGCAGGATATCACATCCCTGCCCATGCACGCCCGGGCACGCCTGGGGCTGGGCTACCTCGCTCAGGAGCCCTCGGTGTTCCGAAAATTGTCCGTGACGCAGAATGTCAGGGCAATCCTGGAGTTACGCGGGAACCTCAGCAAACGGCAACAGAAGGACACCTGCAATGCGCTGCTGGAGGAACTGGGGATCGAGCATCTAAAAGACAGCTTGGCGATGGCGCTGTCGGGGGGCGAACGGCGGCGGGTGGAGATCGCCCGCGCACTGGCGGTGGAACCCCGATTTATCCTGCTCGACGAACCCTTCGCGGGCGTCGACCCTATCGCCG
>JAUXGQ010000045.1 GCA_030621975.1 Gammaproteobacteria bacterium
ACCCCGCCAACAGTGACGAGGCCCTGCGTGAAGTGGCCCTTGATCTTGAGGAGGGGGCCGACATGGTGATGGTCAAGCCCGGTATGCCTTATCTGGACGTAGTGCGCCGGGTAAAAGAGGCCTTCGGTGTCCCGACCTTCGTCTATCAGGTGAGCGGCGAATACAGCATGCTCATGGCGGCGTCCCGGAACGGCTGGCTGGATGAGCGCGCCGTGGTGCTGGAGTCACTGCTGTGCATTAAACGGGCCGGCGCCGACGGGATTCTCACCTATTTCGCCAAGAACGCGGCAGCCTGGCTGCAGGACTGAACATCCCGGCCAGCCTGGATTTCGTACCAGCCTGGGTAGGGCGGGCACGGGGTTCGTGCCCACGCCTAGGCTGAGTCCCCTTAACGATAAAGGTCGACCCATGGATCGCTACGCCGTCATCGGCAACCCCGTCGCCCACAGCAAGTCTCCCCAGATCCACACCGCTTTCGCGCGCCAGACGGGGCAGCAGATGGAGTATCTCCGGCTGCTGGGGGAGTCCGGTCGGTTCGAGCAGAATGTGCGGGATTTTCTTGCGGCGGGCGGCCGGGGATTGAACGTCACGGTGCCGTTCAAAGAGGCGGCATGGCGGCTTGCGGACGATTGCAGTTCGCGGGCGGAAACGGCCGGTGCGGTCAACACCCTGATACTTCTGGAGGACGGATCGCTGCGCGGGGACAACACGGACGGTATCGGGCTGGTACGGGATCTTCGGGATAATCAGGAGGCCATCCTGAGGGGTTCGCGAATCCTTCTGCTCGGGGCTGGGGGCGCCGCGCGCGGCGTGCTCCAGCCGCTTCTGGAAGCGGCGCCGGCGCGGCTCACCATCGCCAATCGGACGGGTTCAAAGGCGGAGCGACTGGCGGCGGATCTGTCCGGCCTGGGCGCGTTGCAGGGTTGTGGTTTGGAGCGGCTGGCTGGGATGACATTCGACCTGATGATAAACGCCACGGCGGCCGGCCTGGGGGGGGAGGTTCCTGATATTCCGGATCATATCCTGGCGCGAAACGGTTGGTGCTACGACCTGATGTACGGCGACGAGCCCACCGCTTTCGTGCGCTGGGGTGAGTCCCAGGGCGCCGCCAGGTCTCTGGATGGTCTGGGCATGCTGGTGGAACAGGCGGCCGAGTCCTTTTTCCTCTGGCGCGGGGTGCGGCCTGACACCCGGCCGGTGATCGAAGACCTGCGCCGCCGACCGTGATCTACGTTGCCCCGGGTTTCCTGCGTTTCGTCCCTCAACGCAGGCTACGGCTGGACGCATGACCCGTAGGAGCCCGCTTGCGGGCGAACCGGCACCGCGCGACGACCGTCTGGTTCGCCCGCAAGCGGGCTCCTACCCGTTTTATTTCTACACTCCGCGGTGTTTTTCCGCCAGCCGTATGTAGTGGGCCGGGGTGTAGCTGAGGCGCTTCCGTTCTTCCTCGCTCAGGGGCCTTATGCGCCGGGCGGGGGAGCCCATCCAGAGGTAGCCGCCTTCCAGTTCCTTGCCGTTGGTCACCAGGCTCCCGGCGCCAAGGATGAGGCCAGGCTGGAGCAGGGCCCCGTCCATGACGACGGAGCCCATGCCGATCAGGCAGTTTCGGCCTACGCTGCAGCCGTGCAGAATGACCCTGTGGCCGACGGTAACCTCTTCACCGATTTCCAGGGGATGTCCGCCCGGCACGAAACGGCTTTCATGGGTGACGTGGAGCACGCTCCCATCCTGAATATTCGTGCGGGCGCCGATGCGAATGGAGTGCACGTCGCCCCTGGCCACCACCATGGGCCAAAGGGAAGCCTGATCGCCCAGGTGCACGTCCCCGATTACCAGCGCCGTCGCGTCTACCCAGACCTGGTTGCCGATCTGTGGTGTCTTCCCATCAAAGGAACGAATATTGTGACGCGCGGCTGACCTGTTCGTCTCAGGACTCAACATTTCTCTTCCTCGGCCGAAGTAAACGAAATCCCGCAGTGCCAGCGTAGCGGAGTTTCCACATGCAAACCAGCACCTTTGTGATTCTCGGTATCGGCCTGGTTATCGCCGTGTACGCGGTGATGATCTACAACAGCCTGGTCACCCTCAAGCATGGCGTAGCCAAGGCTTGGGCCAACATCGACGTACTCCTGAAACAGCGTCACGACGAGTTGCCCAAACTGGTGGAGACCTGCAAACAGTACATGCAATACGAGCAGACAACCCTCGAGGGGGTGATGCAGGCACGTGCGGCGGTGGCCACCGCCCGCGAAGCCGGGGACGTGGGGGCCGTGGGCGTCGCGGAGGGCCGTTTGCGCCAGGGCCTCGGAAACCTGTTTGCGCTCGCCGAGGCTTATCCCGATCTAAAGGCCAACGAATCCTTCCAGCACCTGCACTCACGGATCTCCGGCCTGGAGAACAGCATTGCGGATCGGCGGGAGTTCTACAACGAGAGCGTGAACAACAACAACGTGCGTATCGAGCAGTTTCCGGATACGATCATCGCCCGCGGGTTCCTGTTTCGCCCGGCAGAACTGCTGGAATTTTCCGAGGAAGAGATCCGCGACGTCAATCTCAGGGCTCTTTTTGGTTAGCGCGAAGTTATGACCTCCCCCGGGTTTGATCCCCAATTCTCGTTCTGGGCCATAGGTGCCCTTGCGCTCTGCGCAGGGGGCTTTTATTTTGCGTTCCGGAGCTGGGCCAGGGCGCGTGTTATCGAGGATACCCCCACCGCGAAGATCCGTTCCGCCCCTCAAGGCTACGTGGAACTGGCAGGACAGGCAGCGCTGATGGAGGGTGAGCCCATCCTGGCCCCTCTTACGGGCGCGGAATGCTGCTGGTACAGGTTCAAGATCGAGCGCCAAGGCAGCCGTAACAGATGGAGCAGGGTCGACAACGGGGACAGCGACAAGTTGTTCCTGCTCAGGGACGAGACCGGTGTTTGCATCGTCGACCCGGAAGGCGCCGAGGTTACCCCCAGTGCGCGCAACGTCTGGTACGGCAGAAGCCGCACCCCGAGCCGGCGTCCGACCGGGGCTTCCAGGCCGGCCAGTGGCTCCTTTGCCGAGCGCTGGGGACTCGGCGATCTGCTCCATGTCTTTGTGGTGCGCGGGCGTTACCGCTATACGGAAGAGCGTATCCATATTGGGGATCCGCTGTACGCCATCGGGCATTTCAAGACCCTGGGTGAGCTGGATCACCGGCGCAGCCGGGCCGAAGCGGCCGGGGCGCTGTTGCGGGAGTGGAAAAGGGACCAAGGAGCGCTGCTTGGCCAGTTCGACGCCGACAAGGATGGAAAAATCGATCTTCATGAGTGGGAACGGGTCCGGGCGGCCGCTCAGGCACAGGCGGCCCGGGATCACGCGGAACAGCTTGACCACCAGGTTCTGCATACCCTGCGCCGCACCACATCGGCCCGCCGACCCTTCCTGCTGTCCACCCTGCAGCAGTTCAACCTGGTGCGCCGGTATCGCTTCATCGCCCTGGCCTCCCTGACCGGTTTCTTTGTAGGCGGGATCGGTCTGGTCTGGATCATTACCGACAGATTGGTCGTTTAACCCGGACTCACCAGAGTTCGGCATTCCGAATCTCTCCGCCAGACCCCTATCAGCCCGTATCACAGCGGAGTGCGCCGAGAGCGCAGAACTGTCTGATTTGTATCTGTTCACCACAGAGACACAGAGGGCACCGAGATTTTCAACAAAAACGTGTTGATCTCCGTGAACCCTGTGCCTCTGTGGTGAATAATTACGCTGATGCATTGGCGATGGGATTGTTTGCTCCCTACGGCGTTTAATAAATGCGAACTGGTGTATTCCCGGCTCTGAAAAATCGTGTAACAATGCGACCTTGAACCTTCTTGCCTCGGGTTACGAACTCGCAAGAAGTCGGTTGCCGCCCCGGTGAGAGATGCAGGGAAACTGCGTTGCTCCCGCGCTTGAGGTCCTATTCCTGATGAAAAACCCCCTTGTCTCCCTGTCGGGACTGCCTCCCTTTTCCCGGATCAAACCCGAACACGCGGAACCGGCCATTGACCGGGTGTTGGCGGAGAACCGGCAGCAGACAGAGACACTGCTCGGCCAGGAGGGTGATTTCACCTGGGATAACCTGGTGCAACCCCTGGAGGAACTGGATGACCGGTTGAATCGGACCTGGGCCCCGATCGGTCACATGAACGCCGTGGTAAACAGCGAGGAACTGCGGGCTGCGTACAACGCCTGTCTTCCCAAGCTCAGCGAGTACGCCACCGAAATGGGTCAGAACGAGCGACTATTCGAGGCTTGTAAGCGGGTTTCCGACAGGGCGGACGAACTTGGTCTGGACAGGGCCCAGCGCAAGATGCTCGAGAATGCCTTGCGGGATTTCCATCTGGCTGGTGTCGACCTGCCGGCGGAAAAGAAACAGCGCTTCAAGGAGGTTTCCCGGGAACTCTCGGAACTCACCAGCCGCTACGAGCATAACCTGCTGGACGCCACTCAGGCCTGGTCCAAGACGATCGGCGCGGCGGACGAACTCGCGGGTTTGCCGGAATCCGCCCTGGAACTCGCGAAGCAGGCGGCGGAACAGCGCAATGAGGACGGCTGGCTGCTCACGCTGGAGTTTCCGTCCTACATGCCGGTGATGACCTATGCGGACAATCGGGAACTGCGCCGGGAGGTTTACGAAGCCTATGTCACCCGAGCCTCCGACCGGGGGCCTCACGCCGGAAAATGGGACAACAGCGATTTGATGGAACAGATTCTGGCCCTGCGTTACGAATTGGCTCGGCTGCTGGGTTACGCCAACTATGCTGAGCGTTCTCTGGCCACTAAAATGGCCCGTTCCACAGACGCGGTCATGGCCTTTCTCGATGATCTGGCCCGCCGCTCTCACACCCAGGCGCAAGGGGAACTGAACGAGTTGAAGCGGTTCGCCCAGGAGCATCACGGGTTGGATGAGGTCGAGGCCTGGGATTTCGCTTATTACTCGGAGAAGCTGCGACATCACCGCTACGACGTCACCCAGGAGGAGCTGAGGCCCTATTTTTCGGAGACCCGTGTCATCCCGGGCATGTTCCGGGTGGTGGAACGGCTCTACGGCATCCGCATTACCCAGACCGAGGGGGTGGACACCTGGCACCCGGACGTGAGGTTCTTCGAGATTCGGGACGAGGAAGGGGCCCTGCGTGGTCAGTTTTACATGGATCTCTATGCCCGGGCCAATAAGCGGGGCGGCGCCTGGATGGACGATTGTATCAGTCGAATGTTCACCCGGACCTGCGATCAGATCCCGGCGGCCTTTCTCGTCTGCAACTTCTCGCCGCCCCTGGGCGGCAAGCCCTCGCTGCTCACCCACGACGAGGTGGAAACCCTGTTCCACGAGTTCGGTCACGGCCTGCACCACCTGCTGACCCGCATCGATTATCCGGCGGTGTCCGGGATCAACGGGGTGGCCTGGGACGCCGTGGAACTGCCCAGTCAGTTCATGGAGAACTGGTGCTGGGAGAAAGAAGCACTGGACCTGGTCTGCGGCCATTTCGAGACCGGGGACCCCATGCCCGATGCGCTCTATGAGCGTATGAAGGCGGCCAAGAACTTTCAGTCCGCCATGCAGATGGTTCGCCAGTTGGAGTTCGCGATCTTCGACTTTCGTATCCACAAGGAGTACGACCCGGCCAAAGGGGGGCGCATCTACGGCATATTGGATGCAGTGCGCGAGCAGGTGGCGGTGGTCAGGCCGCCGGATTTCAACCGCTTCGCCCACGGTTTTTCCCATATCTTCGCCGGCGGTTATGCCGCCGGTTACTACAGCTACAAATGGGCCGAGGTATTGTCCGCGGACGCTTATTCCTTGTTCGAGGAAAACGGGGTCTTCGACCACCAGAGCGGCGCGTCTTTCCTGCACCATATCCTGGAGCAGGGGGGGTCCAGAGACGCCATGGACCTGTTCGTTGCGTTTCGCGGCCGCGAACCGCGCATCGACGCCCTGTTACGCCACAACGGGATCGCCGCCTAGGAAGGGACAGGATTAACAGGATGTTACAGGATGAACAGGATATCCGTAAGTCTTGGATCTTCTGCACACGGCAGACCTTTTGCCGAAGTCGATAAGCAATCGGTGTTGATGCCTGTTACGGTCCGGTAGGTGATCTATTCTAATGTACCTCGTCACCAATTCTGTGACATTCAGGGTTGGTGACGAGGTACACTAGCGTCCGGCGCCCAACGAGTGACGTAGGGTAGAAGCACACCCGATTGTCTTCTCGTAAGTTCTGTGTCCGAATGGCATAATTCACGATCCTGTCAATCCTGTCTAATAAAGCGATCCCCAAGGCGCACAACCTGGGCAGAACGCAAAAGCCTACCTGCCGAAGCAAGGATATAAAGGCGGGGTGCGCGCCGCGAACCAGGGGGGATTAATCCGATAGGACGCTGCGCTGGATCTCCATGATTTGTCGGATACCGCCGGCGGCCAGATCCAGCATGGCATCCAGTTCCTCTCTGCGAAAGGCGTGGCCCTCCGCGGTTCCCTGGACCTCGATAAAGGCGCCGGCATCGTTCATGACGATGTTCATATCGGTCTCCGCGTTGGAGTCTTCCGCGTAGTCCAGATCGAGTATGGGAACCCCATCGAAGATGCCAACGGATACGGAAGCAACCATGCCATGCAGGGGGCTTTCTCTCAGGAGTCCGTTTCCTGTCAAGGCTTGCACGGCATCGCAAAGGGCCACGTAGGCACCGGTGATGGATGCCGTGCGGGTACCCCCGTCGGCCTGCAAAACGTCACAGTCGAGGGTGATGCTGCGTTCCCCCAGGGCCTTGAGATCTACCACGGCCCGCAGGGAACGGGCGATCAGTCGTTGGATCTCCAGGGTACGGCCCCCCTGTTTGCCGCGTGCGGCTTCGCGCCCCATACGCTCCGAGGTGGAGCGGGGTAACATGCCATATTCCGCGGTTACCCAACCCTGTTCCCTGCCTTTCAGGAATCGGGGTACCCGATCTTCCACCGAGGCATTGCATATCACCCGGGTACCTCCGAACTCCACCAGCACCGAGCCTTCGGCGTGGCGTGTGTAGTGGCGGGTGATACTGATGGGCCGAAGTTGGTCGGGGTTACGGCCTGAAGGTCTCATCGGATTTCGTATTCCTGTGGTCTCTGGGTATCTTTCCCAGCCAGCGGCAGGCCACGGCTGATGTGTTGTCACAATCCGGCCAGGCGGCTTTTTCCGCCTTACGCGCCAACTGGTCGAGGGCCTGGTTCAAAGGAGTCCCGTTGTTCAGGATGTGCCCGATCTCTCCCGTTCCGAGCGGTTCCCAGAAGCCATCGGAACACAGCAGCAGCACATCGTTCGAGCAGAGCCGCACGGGCTTGCTATATTCCACTTCCGGCAGACTTCGAGCACCTCCCAGGCAACGGGTGACCAGATTTCTCTGAGGATGCGTATTGCATTCCCCCGCGGAAATGATCCCCTGTGATCTGAGCCTTTCCACCTGGGAGTGGTCGATGGTGCGGGTCAGCAGCCGGCCGCTGCGAAACAGGTAGCAGCGGCTGTCACCGACATGGGCCCAGAACGCCGCGCCTTTCTGAACCAGGGCGAGTACTGCAGTGGTGCGCGGTACGATCGCCGGTTCCTGACTCTGACCGAAACGGACTATACGTCTGTGTGCCAGAAGGAACAAGTGCTTCAGGAGTAACTTGGGCCTGGGCACGGGCGTGGTGACTTCGCGGAAGGCTTCGGTACAGGTATCGACCACGATCTGTGCCGCCTTTTCGCCCTTGGGATGGCCTCCCAGACCATCCGCCAGCACCAGCAGCAGGGCGTCCCTAGCCTCCAGGGCGGCACAGCGATCCTGATTGAGGGTGCGGGTACCCGGCAAACTCGTGTGGCCGGTGTCAAAGCTCATGCTGCTCATGTGTTATCTTCCCGGGGCCGGTTGCGGGCTGGGTTTGCCTGGGTATTTAGTCCGGATGCCGTCTGCTCTGTTCCGTCGTTCAGGGCATCCAGCAGGGCCTCGGCATTCTGGGGCCTCAATGTCGGATCCACCTCCATGGCCCAATCGACGGCCTTCAGCAGAAAGTCAGGGTAACGGCGTCGGAAGGCCTCCGCTGCGGGGCGCATCTCGTCTTTGGCGTGGCGTTCGACGGCGCCGGGTGGAGGCTTACCCTCCATGCAGGCGCGCATGCTGGCACCGATGGCGTAAAGATCGCTCCAGGGGCCCACATAGCCCGCGTGGTAGTATTGTTCGACGGGTGAAAAGCCCGGGGTGACGACGTGAGCTGCCGCAAAACGGCGGGTGGTAGCGAACCGGTGGACCGCGCCGAAGTCCAGCAGCAGGGGGTTGCCGCCGGCCCGCACATGGATATTGCCGGGTTTGATGTCCAGATGCAGCAGCGAGCGGG
>JAUXGQ010000121.1 GCA_030621975.1 Gammaproteobacteria bacterium
GTTTCTCACCATAATCTTCATTCCATCCTACATCATGCGCATGTCAGAATCGTCGCTGGCGGGATTTGGCATGCCGGGGGGCCCTGGCGGACCTTCCCGGAATGTGCTGATGGCGCGTTTGCTGCAGTGGATGGGAGACAGAACCTACCGGTGGGCCAAACCGATTATGGTCCTTACCGTTGTCGGGATATCCATATCGATTTATGGCATGAGTCGTCTCGTCATCAACGACAACCCGATCCGCTGGTTTGCGGAATCCCATGATATCCGGGTCGCTGATGCAGTGCTCAACCAGCATTTCGGCGGAACCTATATGGCCTACCTGAGCCTGGCGCCGGACCCATCGGATTCGACTGACGGAATCGTTGATCGGATAAACGCCTACTTCGCGCAGCTTGAGTCTGCAAGCCAACAGGAACAGGAGGTTGTTGCGGAATTAATCGAAAAAACCGAATCGCTGGAGCGAGGCGGTGGCGAAAACGGTGGTGTGCTGGCGCGACTGGATAAGTTTGTGCAGGCTCGGATTCTGACGGCGATGCAAGAGTACAGACAGGCCTGGGAGCAGGCGGGACTGTTCATGGAGTCGCAACATCAACGCCGCCAGATAATGAAACGACCGGAGGTGCTGAACTACATCCAGGGACTTCAGAAGACGCTTGACGCGATGGATATGGTCGGCAAGACAAACTCGCTGGCCGACATCGTAAAAACCGTGCACAGGGAGCTGTTGCTGGGCGCAAGCGAACAGTTTCGCGTACCCGATTCCGCCGCCGCTGTCGCGCAGACGCTTTTGACCTTCCAGAACAGTCATCGACCACAGGATTTGTGGCATTTCGTTACACCGGATTTCCGTCGTACCAGCATCTGGATTCAGATGAGAAGCGGCGACAATGTGGACATGTCCTCGGTCGTCGATGCGGTTGATCGCTATCTCGCTGAGAATCCGCCACCGGGCGGGCTGCAAGCCGGCTGGTTCGGCCTGACCTATATCAACATGGTGTGGCAGGAGCGTATGGTTACCGGCATGGTGCACGCCTTTCTTGGCAGCTTCCTGATCGTCTTTCTCATGATGCTGGTGCTGCTTCGTTCCGGCCTTTGGGCGATTCTTTCCATGTTACCGCTAACGCTGACCATCGGGTCCGTCTATGGGCTTATCGGCCTCATCGGCAAGCATTACGACATGCCGGTGGCCGTTCTCTCCGCGCTGTCTCTGGGGCTGGCTGTCGACTTCGCTATCCATTTTCTGGTGCGCGCCCGCGCACAGGTTGTCGCAACCGGATCCTGGCAGGCTGCAGCCGGCCCCGTGTTCGGCGCGCCTGCCCGCGCCATCACCAGAAACGGACTGGTAATTTCTCTGGGCTTCCTCCCCCTGTTGCTTGCTCCCCTGGTCCCGTATCAGACAGTGGGTGCACTCATTGCGGCGATTCTTATCGCTTCAGGCGCCGCCACCCTGGTCTTGCTGCCGGCCCTTATCCGGGTGCTTGAACCCTGGTTGTTCCCGGTAACCGAAGGTTGCCGTCTGACCTGCAATTATCTAACCTGCACCTTGTCGTCGGTTGCCGTAGCCGGTCTCGTCCTACTTAACCTTTATCAGTTCGCGGACGTCCCTGCGGAGACACTGATCTGGCTGTTTGTCGGCGCAGTAATCATCGCCGCGATTCTGTGCCGACCGCTCGCCCGACGCAGGCTGGGCGATCGGCTGGAATCGCGGCAACCGGCGGAAAGTCGGATCAAACAAGATATGGAGTAACCACCATGCGCCTGACAAACCGGATTCCGGTTGCCGGCATCGGCATCCTGAGTTTTTCCATTTTCTGCTGGTCCAGCCCGGCAGCCCCCGCGCCCAGTGTGGAGGCCATTGTTGAACGAACCGAGCAGATTGCCTATTACGAGGGGGAAGACGGCAAGGCGAAGGTCAGCATGACCATCAAGGACGGACAGGGGCGCGAACGCCATCGGAAATTTCTAATCCTCCGCCGGGATGACAGTCAAGCCTCAGGCAAGGATGTAAATGCGGATCAGAAATATTTCGTACACATTCAATATCCGGCCGATGTCCGTAGTACCGTGCTCATGGTCTGGAAACATCATGATAGGGACGACGATCGCTGGTTCTATCTTCCGGCACTGGATCTGGTCAAAAGGATCGCAGCGGGTGACAAGCGCACCAGTTTTCTCGGCTCGGATTTTTGCTACGAGGATATTTCCGGGCGCAGTATTTCTGAAGACACTCACGAACTGATAGAAGTCACCGAAAATTACTATGTCCTGGATAATGTGCCGAAGGATCCGGAGCAGGTCAATTTTTCCCACTACACCCTGTGGGTGCACCGGGAAACCTTCATTCCGGTCCGGGCTGAATATTTCGACAAACAGAACAAAAAATATCGCGAGTATGAGGCCCTGGAGGTTTCCTCCGTCCAAGGCCATCCCACCGTTATGAAGTCGCGCATGAGAGATCTGCGCACCAACGGCGAGACCCTGCTGGAGTTCAGCCAGGTCGCTTACGACCTGGATCTTCCCGAGACGATATTTTCAGAACGCTACCTTCGTCATCCCCCGGGAAAATACCTTAGATGAATTGCCGGTTTTCCACACGTTCACTGCAGGGCCTTATCGGTTTTGCGATCGGGACAGCCTGCCTGAACACTTTAGCGTCCGGCGAGCCGACTCTACCCAAGGGGCTTGGCGGGATTTCTTCACCGTCGACCTCCGGGGACGCAGCCGCGGAGGTATCGACGCAGGGCCAGGCCAAAACCGATAGCAGTGGCACCGCTTCGCTTCTCGACGACCTGTCGCTCTCCGGTTTCTGGGAGGGCAGGGGTGGCATTCGTACCCGGAATGATCCGGAGCAAGACCGGGCGACACTGGGAGAGACGCGTGTGCAGGTCCGCATGGAGCACACGAGCGAGAAAACCACTCTGAAGCTGACCACCGATTTTCTTCTGGATGCCGTTCAGCACCAGCACCAGCATGGCCTCAGTCAGGTGGAAAAAGAGGGCTATGTGGATCTGCGGGAGGCCAGCATAGCCGCCCATGTTGCCGACAATCTGGACGTCAAGGCGGGCCGTCAGATCCTGACCTGGGGTACCGGCGATCTGGTCTTCATCAACGACCTTTTTCCCAAGGGCTGGGTTTCGTTCTTGATCGGCCGGGACGTAGAATACCTCAAGGCGCCTTCCACCTCCGGTAAGTTTTCCTTTTTCTCGGAGGTTGCCCATGTCGATCTGGTTTACACGCCCAGATTCGAGAGCGACCGCTATATCTCCGGCAGGCGCCTGTCCTGGTTCAACCCTCTGCAAGGGGAAGTGGTGGGAAAGAACGACGTTTTGAAAACCGACACCCCCGACAGTTGGTTTTCGGATGACGAACTTGCGCTGCGTTTGTACGGCGATTATTTCCGCTACCAGTTTGCGGCCTATGGTTACCGGGGGTTCTGGAAAAGTCCGGGTGGATTTGACCCGAACACCGGCAACGGGACATTTCCGGACCTGTCCGTGTACGGGCTCAGTGTGGAGGGTCCGCTGAGCAGGGGCATCGCCAACATGGAATTCGGTTACTACGATTCACGGGACGACGGGAACGGCGACGATCCGTTCATACGAAACAGTGAATTTCGTTTTCTGGTGGGTTACAAACAGGAACTCGTCCAAGGTTTTACGCTCGGGCTCCAGTACTACCTTGAGCGGATGCGCAACTACGGTGCCTACCGGAGTAATCTGGATACGGAAACACGCCCCGTCGACAAGAAACGGCATGGCGTGACCACACGGCTTACCCGGTTGACGATGAGCCAGAACCTCGTGCTGTCCCTTTTTGCCTATTACTCGCCGTCGGACAACGACGGGTACCTGCGACCGATCGCGACCTATCACGTGGATGACCGATGGACCCTGCAAGGGGGCGCGAACTGGTTCTTCGGCGAGCATTCAGACACCTTTTTCGGCCAGTTCGACAAGAACACGAATATCTACGCCTCGATTCGCTACAGTTTTGCCCGTCGCTGATTTGTTTGCCGGGGGGAAACGTTTTATTTACAGAGAGTGATTTTTTATAACTTCTGGAGGTGTGCTGCTGTCTTTGTGCCACGTTATCCACAGGCTGATTCCCTTATAAATAGATGTATATAAAACGAATAAATATATTAAAAGGTATATAAGAAACCCAATTAAAGCTATCCCTATGCTAGACGTAAATAACACTATCAATCGTGATATTGGTGTAATATAGAGCTACAATTAAGAAACGGACTATTTTAAGGTATATATAAACCCTAATAGTATGTTAAGAGCGTTATATGCCAAGAGACTCGAAATCCCAGAAACTCATCAGCGATGCGGCACTCGGCAGCCTGATGGGACTGGGGGGAAGATTAAAAGAAGCCCGACTGCGCCGTAATTGGACCCAGGCGCTGGCGGCTGAAAAAGCCGGTTTATCCGAGAGCTCCATTAAGAAGGTCGAAGGCGGCTCTCCGCGCATCTCCGTATCCGCATATCTGTCATTACTGGACGTCTATGGCATGCCGAGAGCCTTCGACCGAGTGATGGCACCGGGAGATGACACGTTGGGCGAGGCGTTGAGTCGCAGCGCACTGCGCCAGCGCGCACGAAGCGCAAAACAGGAAACCAGCGTCGATGAGTGGGAAATCTAGGCGTGGAAAAGCTATTCGTACACGCAGACTTAGGCGCGGGTAAAAAGGTCCTGGCAGGACAACTGTTAGTCGATGATACAAGCGGTCGCTTCAAATACGCCCGCGCGTATGTCGAAAATCCCGGCGCGTTTGCGCTGGACCCAGTCAACTTACCGCTGACTCGGGAGATCCTGATGAATCCCAGAACCCGGGAGGCCCCCGGCGTATTCGGTGTATTGATCGACGCCGGTCCGGACGAATGGGGCCGTCGTCAACTTGCTAAAACAAGGCAACCCCCACCGGTCACCAACGTCGAGTTTTTGCTGGCCGCCTCGGGCGAGGGCGTGGGCGCACTGCACTTTAGCGCCGCAATAGATGAGCAACCTAAACCGACCCCGCCCAGGCCGTTCGAAGACCTGGTGCACCTGCAGCAGATCGCCGGGGACATTGAGGCCGGCCGCGAAGTGGATCGCAGTCTGGAGCCCTACTTTTTTCATGGCAGCGGCCTGGGTGGCGCGCGGCCCAAAACCCTCATCGATTACGACGGCAAAAGCTGGATTGCCAAATTTGCCCGGGAATCGGATTTGGTGGACATGTGCAAAGTCGAATTTGTCGCCATGCGCATGGCCCGTGAGGCAGGTATTGACGTGCCGGACGTGCAGTTGACGTCCACCGCGCGTGGCCCGGTACTCATGGTGGGGCGGTTTGATCGCACAGGCGATGAGCAACACCATCTGATATCCGTGGCGAGCCTCATCAACAAATTCGATATCGGCCAATACGATGAAGCAGCCATGTCGTATCCCGGCATCTTTCAACTCGGCAACAGAATCGGCACCGCGACGGCCAATCTGGCCGCCGTCGTATTCCGGCGCATGCTGTTCAATATCGCCATCGGTAACACGGATGATCATCTGCGCAACCACGCGTTCTACAAAAAGGCCGGCGAAGCCCAGTACCTGCTGACACCGGGTTATGACATCGTCCCGAATACCGGCCTGCAAGGGTCCCACGCGATCGCGTTGGGCGCATTTGGCAATGTCCCGAGCGTGGACAATCTAAAGGCAGCCGCTTTGCGTACGGGTTTATCTGAAAGCGAGGGTCTGCAAATCGCCCATGAAGTGTTGGCGGTTACCGAAGGCTGGGAGACGCACATGCGCGAAGCGGAAGTTTCTGCGCCGGACATCGCCATTCTCCAGCGTTGCTTTGCATTCCAGTCCGTACTCACCAACTATATCAACCGATCGCAGGGCTAACCACCAGGATTCAAAACGGTCGCAGACCATTCGCTCAACTTCGTCAATGAACGCGCTATATCCATTCAGTTGACCACCCTTCCCCGTGGGTTCGCAAAGAAAATCTCTTACGCACACTCCTTACACAGCAGATAATCGAGGGACAGCTTTCCCGGACCGTGAAACAGGGTGATCAGCAACA
>JAUXGQ010000101.1 GCA_030621975.1 Gammaproteobacteria bacterium
GCTCCCTTAATCTGGGGCGCAACGGTCCAGGTATGGAAGGCAGGTGGTGAATCCAACTCCCACTCCAGCCCCCGGGCGCCGTCCCAGACCTTAGCCGTGGCGCTTTTGCCTCCGCGTATGGTCTTGTTGATGATGTACAGAAACAGCAGGTGGCTGAGTCCGAACACCATAGCGCCGATGCTGGAAATAACGTTGAACTCCGTGAATATCACGTTGTAGTCGATAATGCGCCGGGGCATGCCGGCCAGTCCCAGGAAGTGTTGCGGGAAGAAGGTGACATTGAAGCCGATGATGTTGATCCAGAAAAAGATCTTCCCCAGTTTCTCGTCATACATATGGCCGGTCCACTTCGGCAGCCAGAAGAATACCCCCGCGAACAGCCCGAACAGGGCCCCCGGCAGTAATACGTAATGGAAATGGGCAACCACGAACATGCTGTCATGATACTGCATGTCCGCGGGCACCACCGCCAGCATGACCCCGCTGAGTCCGCCAAAGGTGAACATGAGGATGATGGCGACGGCGAATAACATGGGGGTCTCGAATGTCATGGAGCCGCGCCACATGGTGGCGATGAAATTGAAGATCATCAGGCCCACGGGTATGGAGATAATGATGGTGCCGATCATGAAGTAGCTGACCGCGCCCAGGGACATGCCGACGGTGTACTGGTGATGGGCCCAGACCACCATGCCGATGGTGGCGACCGCCAGCATGGCGCCCACCATGGAGGGGTAGCCAAACAGGGGCTTGCGCGAGAAGGTAGGAATGATGTGAGCCAGCACGCCGATGGAGGGCAGCAGCAGGATATACACCTCGGGGTGGCCGAAGAACCAGAACAGATGCTGGAACAGCACCGGGTCGCCACCGCCCGCCGCATTGAAGAAGCTGGTGCCGAAGTGACGGTCGAACAGCAGCATGGTGACGCCGCCGGCCAGTACCGGAACCACCAGGATCAGCAGGAACGCGGTAACCAGCCAGGTCCAGCAGAACATGGGCATCTGCATCATACGCATGCCGGGTGCCCGCATGTTGAGCAGGGTGACGATGATGTTGATGGAGGCGAGCACCGAAGAGATGCCCAGCAGGTGGATGGCGAAGATCAGAAAATCCATGGACATGCCAACCTGCACCGAAAGCGGTGGGTAAATCGTCCAGCCGGTATTGACCTGGGTGCCGCCGCCCGGGAAAAAGGGTACTACGAAGGACAGGACCAGCATGGTGGCCGCGGCCGGCAGGATCCAGAAGCTGAGGTTGTTCAGACGCGGCAGGGCCATGTCGGGCGCCCCGATCATCATCGGGATCATCCAGTTGGCGAGCCCCGCGGCAGCGGGCATGACCGCACCGAAGATCATGATCAGGGCATGATTGGTGACCAGATTGTTATACAGGTCCGGGTCGACCAGTTGGATACCCGGGAGAAACAGCTCGCTACGGATAATCATGGCGCTGGCGCCGCCCAGAAACATCATGATGAGGGCGAACGTCAGATACAGGGTGCCGATGTCCTTGTGATTGGTACTGAACAGCCAGCGACGCAAACCCGTGGGTGTGTCGTGATGATGATCGGCCTCGTGGCTTAAGGTAGCAGTAGTCATGTGAGTGTGTTCTCCTAAGGTCTAGCGGGCTGCCCTGACGTCCGCAGGCTGAATCTTATCGCCGGTGTCGTTGCCCCAGGCGTTGCGTTCGTAGGTGATGATTGCCGCGAGTTCCAGATCGTTGAGCGAATTCCAGGGCTGCATGGCGGTGCCAGGCTTGCCGTTCAGCACGATGTCCATATGAGCGGGGATTGGACCTGTCGCGATGGCGCTTCCTTTGAGCGGCGGGAAGGCGGGCGGAAGGCCGGTGCCGGTAACCTGGTGGCAGGCGGCGCACTTGGTATTGTAGAGGCCGCGGCCCTTCTCCATGAGATCTTCCATACTCCAGGTCTTGTCGGACGCGGCTTCAGCTGCAGCCACGATCTTCAGCTCACCCTGTTCTTTCAGCCATTCGTCGAACCGCTGTTGAGAGACGGCCTCGACGACGATGGGCATCCGCGAATGCCAGGTGCCGCAGATTTCGGCGCACTGACCGCGAAAGATACCTTCCCGATCGAGATCGACCCAGGTCTCCGTAACGTAACCGGGTATGGCGTCTTTCTTGACGGCCAACTCCGGTACCCAGAAAGCATGCAGCACATCGGCCGAGGTATGCAGGAAGCGGATCTTTTTGCCGACCGGGAGGACCAGGTGATTGTCCACTGACCGCAGGTACAGGTCGCCTGCCTTGTCCTTGGGGATGTAGCGGCTTTCCACCTTGATGTCGTGATCGAGATAGTCGAACTCCCACCACCACTGGTGGCCCGTGACCTTGACGTCCAGCAGGTCCTCTTCCTTGGGCACTTCCCAGACGGCCTCTAGCACCTTTTGGGCGTTGTTTGCAATGGTCATGTCGACACCCAGCACGAGGGCCGGCACTATTACCCATGCCCAGTTTCCAAACCAGGTCTTGTGGAAATTCTGGTCCGCCTCAAAGCCGCGACTCTTGCGGTGGGTATACAGGGAGTAGATCACGAAGGCAAACACGATGACGAGCAGGAGCGTCGCTACGCCCATCGTCAGCATGTGAATACCGTAGATATCCCGCGCCACACCGGCCGCAGGTTCGGGGAAATTTATGGCCCAGTCGGCCTGCACCGTCCCGCCGAGTGCGGACATCAAGGTAATCAAAGATGAGTTGAGAATCGTTTTGTATATGGCAGGCATGCCGTCCCCTCAATAGCTATATTTGTTGTCTGGCGGTATCCAGTTCGTTCAGCCGTTCAGTCCGCGCGATGGGTTTGAATGTTGGTTGAACGCTGAGGACCTCAGTAAGGTCTTTGGCTAACTGTGCGCGTTCGTTTTCGATCAGGTCGCTTCCTATTTCGGCTACCCAGCCATGGGATCCGATGAATAGTTTGCTGGGATACCAGTTCTTCGCGTCCTTCACCAGCTTTACCCGCGCCCAGCAACGCTGAAAACAGGCGATCTCGCGGAAGTTCCTGCGTCCGCGGTAGACGGCGACCGTATCTTCCCGGACACGTATGATCTCACGGGTTGCCCCCCGACGTGAGCTCAAGTACATGCCAGCCCCTAACACGATGGCCTCCAGGCCGGTAAAAGGAGCAACCAGCCAGGCGCCTAGGGAAACGAAATAGAGGGCAACGCCGAGCAGCGAGGCAAATAACACCAGAAACGCCAGTTTCACGCCCGCCCAATTCAAAGAGCTATTGGGACAGAGGGTGAATATGCTGTCCTGAGTCTCGGGATCGGTATGCAGTGAAACCATTCCCCCTCCTCGAGGCTAGCCAGCCGGTGTTGTCATCTTCCGGTAAAAATATCGAGGCTGCCGACCAAAATTATGCGCCGAAGTGTATGACATAAATCAATTCAAAAGCAATAGCGATCGGACTAAGACTCGATAAAAAAAGGGAATACGTATATAAATTTCAGGCGATTTCCTCGTGATGCCGGGGATGGCTAAGGCGACAATCGAAGACTATCGTACTGGAAATTTTGGCGTCGTGTGATTGAAAGTGTGAATACCCGAATTAAAGGGTCCGGCGGTTGTCAGATTTTTTTACAGGTTGCCCTGTGAGGCCTTCTTAGAATCCACGTGGCGTTCCGTAACTCTATGAAAGCATGCCGATTAGCAAAATGCGGCATAGTTTTTGCGAAAGACTTTCAGAATCTTGCCAAGAGTGCGCCGGTATGCAGTCCGAAAGAAGAACAGGAATCAATCGCAGGAAATTAAGGAGTCCCTTCAATCTCCACAGTGTCTATGGGAGGCGACGCGGGTTGCGTCGGCAAAAGGACGGCAGCGCACCCGAGGGTACGGATTCCTACCAGGCGCATCTGTTCCTCGTATCCATCGGCATCCTGCTCTTTTGTGCCGCGGATGCGCATAATACCTTGGTTCTACTCGGGTTAGGGGGATCCGAGCTGAATCCCATCATGGATGTGCTGATTCGCCAGGATATCCGTCTTTTCGTACTCTTCAAGTTGGTGCTGACCGGCTTGGGTCTGTTGGCGCTGGTGGGCTACGAATACGTAGCCCTATGGAAGCGCTTCCGGGTGAGGCACCTGCTGTACGCGATTCTGAGCGGTTATCTCGCGCTGATCGGGTACCAGTCAGTGTTGATGCCGGAAGGCTTGCCGGCCCTGGTTTTACATTGAAAAAGCCGGCCCAAAGGCCGGCTTTTCCGCTCCATCAAGCGGGGGGACGTCAGGTCGTCGATCTCTGCACCGCCGCCAGGTCCCAGACCGGCGGGGAGTGGTAAAGGCGCTGGAGCTGAAGCTCGCGCTCGAGCTCCATCTCCCTCGGCAGGTGATCGCCGAACCGTGTGAACAGCTCTTCCTGATCGTTGGCCTCCTTGCGCGCGATCTCGCGGTCGATATTCATGATCTTGTAGTAGGATTCCTTCTCGAAATCCAGTCCGGTCCAGTTCAGGGCATCGTAAGGCGGCACCCAGCCCAGCGGGCTCTCGATGGCCCCGGCGCCTCCCCGGCAACGCTCGACGACCCACTCGAGTGCCCGCATGTTCTCGCCGAAGCCGGGCCAGATGAACTTGCCGTGCTCGTCCTTGCGGAACCAGTTGACGCGGAAGATACGCGGCGGCGTGGCCACGTGCGAGCGCCCGATCTTCAACCAGTGCTTCCAGTACTCGGCCATGTTGTAGCCGATGAAGGGCAACATGGCCATGGGATCGCGGCGCATGGCCTCTTGGCCGATGGCGGCGGCGGTGGCCTCCGAGCCCATGGTGGCGGCCATGTAGACCCCGTGCTCCCAGTTGTAGGCCTGATAGACCAAGGGGAAGTTGTGGCTCACGCGCCCACCGAAGATGAAGGCGCTGATAGGTACGCCGGCCGGGTCTTCCCAAGCTGGATCGATGGAGGGACATTGTCCCGCGGGCGCGGTGAAACGGGAGTTGGGATGTGCGGCCGGGGTATCGCCGGAGCCGGGCGTCCAGTCATTGCCCTTCCAGTCGATGCAGTGAGCCGGTGGCTCGTCGGTCATGCCCTCCCACCAGATATCATCGTCGTCGGTGAGGGCACAGTTGGTGAAGATGCAATTCTCCTTCAACGATTCCATCGCGTTGGGATTGGACTTGTAGTTGGTGCCCGGCGCCACGCCGAAGAAGCCGTACTCGGGGTTGATGGCGTAGAACTTGCCGTCCTCCTTGGGCTTGATCCAGGCGATATCATCGCCGATGGTGGTGACCTTCCAGCCCTCCATGGTCGACGGCGGGATCAGCATGGCGAGGTTGGTTTTGCCGCAGGCGCTGGGGAAGGCCGCCGACACGAAGGTCTTCTCTCCCTCGGGGGACTCGATACCCAGGATCAGCATGTGTTCGGCGAGCCAGCCGTCGTCGCGAGCCATGACCGAGGCGATGCGCAGGGCCAGGCACTTCTTGCCGAGCAGGGCGTTGCCGCCGTAGCCGCTGCCGTAGGACCAGATCTCGCGGGTCTCCGGGAAGTGGGTGATGTACTTGTCGTCGATGCTCGGTGCGCAGGGCCAGGTGACATCCTCCTCGCCCGGCTCCAGTGGCGCGCCGACCGAATGCATGCAGGGCACGAACTCGCCGTCGTCTCCCAAGACGCCCAGGACCGCTTGGCCCATTCGGGTCATTATGCGTTGATTCGTCACCACATAGGCTGAATCCGTGATCTCGAAGCCGATGTGCGCGATGTCGGAGCCCAGGGGACCCATGCTGAACGGAATAATATACATGGTCCGCCCGTGCATGCAGCCCTTGAACTGCTCGTTGAGAACGGCCCGCATCTCCTTCGGGGCCATCCAGTTGTTGGTCGGACCCGCGTCTTCCTCCTTTTCGGAGCAGATGAAGGTGCGGTTCTCGACGCGCGCCACGTCGCTGGGGTGGGAGCGGGCCAGAAAGCTGTTGGGGCGCTTCTCGGGATCAAGGCGGGCGTAGACGCCGGCCTCGACCAGCTCGTTGCAGAGTCGATCGTATTCCTCCTGGGATCCGTCGCACCAGTAGATGCGTTCCGGCTCGCAAAGTGTGGCCATTTCGTGGACCCAGTCCAGAAGTTTCTTGTTGTTGGTGCGGGTGGCGCCGTCATGGGTGGTGGTCATGGATAAAAATCTCCCTCGTTATCATTGTTTAACGAATCAAGTGAGTTACGGGAGAGGTATCCCTCGCCCCGAAACTCAGGGCCCCGGCGAGACAGCGGAAACGGGGCTTGAGGCGAATCGGAGATGATAAGATACCATATCAGCCAACCTCGGCAACAGCCATCCGGAAGCTGGTGTACTGTCGCATACAGATTGACGTTTTCAGAGCCCCTCAGGCGTGTTACTGCAAGGCGCAGTCCGCAGGCAATGGCCACCTCCCTTGTCAAGGACTGCAACGCCGCA
>JAUXGQ010000122.1 GCA_030621975.1 Gammaproteobacteria bacterium
ACAGAACGACATGGCTACGATCCGACTTCTTGTTGCAAGATTTGGCGATTGTGCCGATGTTGGCCCTGGTTCCGATTCTGGCAGACGAGCCGATGCCGGGTACGCGGGGTGGCTTTTTGGAGGAGGCCCTCCTGGTTGCAGGCCTGGTGGTTGCCGTCATCCTCGTGGGTCGCTACCTGATGCCTTTCGTTCTGGCCTACTCCGCCAAGGCGCGAAACATGGAAGCCTTTTTCGCGTTCTCAATGCTGGCCGTCCTCGGCGCGGCGCTTGCGATGGACTCCGTTGGGGCGTCTATGGCCCTAGGCGCTTTCCTGATGGGCATGATGCTGTCGGCCTCCGATTACAGCCATCAGATCGAGGCCTCGGTGGAACCGTTCAAAGGCATCCTGCTCGCGCTTTTCTTCATCGCCGTCGGGATGTCCATCGACATGAAGACGGTAATGGCCGAGGGGTCTGAGCTAGCGATCAACGTGGTCGTCATCCTCGTGATAAAGGCACTGGTCCTGTTCGCCCTGAGCCTGCTGTTCGGCCTCACACGGAGCGCGGCGGTGCGGGTCGCTTTCCTGCTGCCCCAGTGCGGCGAGTTCGGTTTCGTCCTCTTCGGGGCGGGGGTGGCAGCAGGGATCCTGTCCTCGGAGACGTTCGCCCTGGCCATCCTGGTGATTTCCGTCTCCATGGCACTGACCCCCCTCCTGTCCAAGCTCGGTGATCGGATCGCGGAACGGCTCGCTGGCCCGGTGAGCGGGACATGGGCGGGCGCCGAGCTTCCCGCGCCCCAGGACCGGCAGGTGGTGGTAGCCGGCTACGGTCGAGGGGGCCGCACCCTGTCACTGATGCTCGAGAAATGCGGCGTCCCGTACGTCGCTTTCGACAACGATGCGGATCGGGTCCAAGCCGGAAAGAAGGCAGGACGCAACGTGCATTTTGGCGACATGACAGATCCGCAGATCATCGAAGCGGCCGGCGTCGGCAAGGCGTCAGCTGTCGCCGTGACGCTGGATGACCCGAATGCGGTCCAGCGCCTGGTGAGCGCCATCACCAACTTCCATCCGGACTTGTCCATTTACGCTCGCGCAAACGACTTTGACGCTGGTGACAAGCTGCGCCAGTCAGGCGTCGCGCACGTGATTCCCGCCCACACCGAATCGAGCCTGTCCCTGGGTTCCGCCTTGCTGCAGGATATCGGTGTTACGCACAACGATGTTGAAGACCTGGTCACGGATATGCGCCGTGATCATTATGCGTTGCTGGCACCGAGCACTGACACTGACAACAAGGAATCGCCTGAATGAAATTACTTGGTGCGTAGGCTATGGCGGTCGACCGGTTACACTCGTTACCGGCTTAGAACTGTACCCGCATTCGCAAACCCAGCACACCAATCGTATCGTTATCACGATTTCTCGAGGGTTCCGCGATGAGCTGAAGGTCCGGCGTCACCTGAATATAGTCAGTGAGCTGCACGCGGTAGAACACCTCGACGACATACTGATTACGCAGCGACCTGTCCTCCGGCTGACCCCAGGCAACCGCTATAGCGGCGATATCGTCCTTGTTGCCAAAAATGCCGGTAAGGCCGATCCCTGCCGTCGCCAGTTGACGAACGTCCGTCGCACCGCCCGATGCCCTGGAATAGGTGACAAACGGGAGAATATTCTCACCGATTTTTTGCTCAAACCGCAACGAGAATCCCTTGCCTGATGGCTGATTCGGCTCGTTGCGGTTATTGCGTCCGTCGGTGTGCCACACCGTAAATTGATAGGAACCCTGGCCGAGCCCCGCGATCATGGGTGTCAATCCGAATTCTGCCGCCGTGAAATAATCCTTTTTTTCGTAGAAGTCGTTAGCCGCAATACTTGTCCTTCTGGCATTGGCATCACCGATCGCAGTGATCAGGTACCAGCTCTTGTCCAGGTCCAGGTGAACAGCGCCACCCCAGCCGGGATCCGGATTGGCAATGGCCGGATTCTCAGAGAAAGCAAAGTTACTAAAAAAAAGATCCGCGCTTTTCAAGCTGCCCACATCGAAAAAATCGGTCGGATCGACCTTTCCGATCCGGTAGGTAAGCGCGTCATTCGCAAACGTCTGTTGCCACCACAACTGCACCAGGGATATGTCCTGAGTGTCAAAATCATTTGTGGTTTCCCACAGGGAGCCGGCGTTGTCACCCAAATCTGATGGTCGTGAGGACGTAAACAAGCGGGTGCGCATTTCCGCCTCGAAGCCGAAAAAACCGCGCCTGTCCGCCGGTGTTCCGGGCAGCGACCATTCCCCGAAGATATCCAGGTCACCGACAGCGCCCTGTTTTGACTTGCCGTCCTTGGCGTCAGTTAAACGCTGATAGAGCACCGTATACGCAAGCCCGAGATCCAGTCCGGTCGCTGTCTTGAGCTGCTCTGCCAAAGATTGCCACCGGTCACCCAGATGGTCTACCGCCGTCTTGTCGAACAGCGTATCCTTGGGTTGCTCGAGCCGTTCCAACTCCTGGGTAATGTCGTCGGGTGCACTGCCAAATTCCCCTGCCTGGAGCACCCCGTTTTCCGTGCCGGCCTCTCCGGCCTGCACTTGTGGTGGTTTGTCGGCGAACACAGGTCCAGACTGCAACAGTGTGCAAACCACAATGAGCACGGGCACGTACGGAAAAGCGGATGTTACGTGTGACACGCCGGTTTACCAGATGAAAAGCAGAACCGTTCTGCTAGACTGTGGTTTGTCCGCGGCAAGGCGAAACCACCTTTGCCGGAAATGTGGCCTTTTATTCGATATGTTTTTTGAAACGCACTTCTGGATATTGACTACTTGAGTGCGGTCTTCAGCCCTTCGACCACCGTGTCGATAACCTTGACCCGGGCATGATGTTTTGAATTGCCTTCGACCACCGTCCAGGGCGCCGATGGCGTGCTGGTCTTCAGGAGCATTTCATCGACCGCCTCCTCATACACATCCCATTTGTCCCGATTGCGCCAGTCTTCATCGGTTAGCTTCCAGGACTTGTAGTCCGTGATTTCGCGGGCCTTGAAGCGGTCGAGTTGTTCCTGCTTGGAGATGTGAATCCAAAACTTGAAAATAATTGCGCCGAAATCGATAAGCTCCTGTTCAAACTCATTGATCTCCCGATAGGACCGCTGCCACTCTTTGGTTTTGGCAAACCCCTCCACACGCTCCACCAATACCCTTCCGTACCAGGTGCGATCGAAAATAGCGATTTCCCCGTTCGCGGGAATCCGGTTCCAGAATCTCCAGAGGTAATGGTGGGTTCGCTCTTCCCCTTTAGGCGCGGCAATGGGAAGCACGCGGTATCCTCGCGGGTCGAGCGCTTCCACCAGACGACGGATGTTTCCTCCTTTTCCACCGGCATCCCAACCTTCGTAGCATATGATGACCGGTCGTTTCTGCTGGTAGACCTGCCAGCCCAGTTTGGCCAGTTTGGCCTGCCCGGCCTTCAAGCGTTGTTTGTATTCTTCTTCGGTGATCGTCTTACCGGGATCGTATTGTTCCAACATGGGGATTCCCTCAATAAGAAATGTGACAAATGTCGTGTTGCATTGAGACGGGGGACGACGAAGATTACCGGGACTTGTCTTCCGGCTGCAAAGAGCGGTGCATCACCACATCCGATCCGCGCTCCTTGAGTGTCGATTCCAAGGTTTCAATGATCGTTTCCAGGACCTTGATTCGGGTATGGTTCGCATCGGTCGCCCCAACGATGTGCCAGGCGCCCCATTCGGTGTCAGTCCGGGCGATCATTTCCTCCGCGGCCGTGTAATACCGGTTGTATTGCTTGTTCTGTTTCCAATCCTGTTTTGTCACCTTCCAGGCCAAAGCCCCTTTTTCCATTTTCTTCAGACGCTTTTTCTGCTCCTCTTTGCTGATGTGCAGCCAGAATTTTATAAACACCATGCCATCGTCGCTCAGCATATGTTCCAGGCCTATGATGTCCTCGTAGCTTTTTATGCGAGCTTTCTTTGTCACCTCGCCGTCGATGTGTTCCCTCAAAACCCTTCGATACCAGCTGTTGTCCAATATGGCGATCTGTCCGTCATTGGGGAGGATTTGCCAGAATCGCCACAGCCAGGGATACTGCTGTTCGTGGGTTCTGGGTGCCGTAATGCGGTGTACGATAAATCCCCGCGGATCCTGCCGCTCTGTGATGTACTTGATGCAGGTACCTTTGCCCGAGGTATCCCAGCCCTCAAAGACGACACAAACCGGGGTATTCGAATCCCAGCAAGTCTTTGCGACATTGTACAAACGATCCTGTAACGCCAGCTTCTGGGACTGCCATTCCTGTTTCGGGACCTTTTTAGTGAGGTCTACGTTTTCTAACATTTAAGAACGCCTCCCGGAGAATCAGTACGTCTTGGGAATGTGCTTCCTACGCTGCAGCGGTGTCTTGTCATCGTATTTGCCCTTCATGTTGCGTTTCCCCAGCTCGATTTCGTCGCGCGGCAATTTTTTGTAGGGGATCAGGCTCAGGAAATGGGAGATGCAATTGAGGCGGGCGGTTCGCTTGACGTCGGCCTCTACGACGTACCAGGGTGCCCATTTCGTGTCCGTGGCGTCCAGCATCTTGTCCCGGGCCTTGGAGTAGTCATACCAGCGCTTGTAGGACTCCAGATCCATGGGGCTGAGCTTCCAGATCTTGCGGGGATCCTCGATGCGCCCCTGGAAGCGTCTGGCCTGCTCGTCCATCCCCACGTCGAACCAGTACTTGATGAGGATGACGCCCTCGTCGATGAAGAATTTTTCGATGTCCGGACAGTCGCCCAGGAAACGTTCGTATTCCTGGTCGCTGCAAAAGCCCATGACCCGCTCCACGCCGAGCCGGTTGTACCAGCTTCGGTCGAAGAGCACGACCTCGCCCGCGGCGGGGAGATGATTCATATAGCGCTGGATGTAGATCTGGCTCTTTTCCCGTTCGTTGGGGGTCGGCAGTGCGACGACTCTGAACACACGCGGGCTCACCCGTTCGGTAATCCGCTTGATTACGCCCCCCTTGCCGGCGGCATCCCGTCCCTCGAAGACGACGACGATCCTCAGCCCCTTCTCCTTGACCCAGTACTGCAGCTTCACCAGCTCCCCATGCAGTTTCTCCATCTCCGCTTCGTATGATTTCCGCGAAAGCTTTTTATTTTTCGAAGACTGTTTTTTGTCTTTCTTCGATGCCTTTTTGGCTGCCATGATTCTCCTCCAGGGATTGTTAGCTCAGCAACTGAGCGGTGAGATGCGTCGCCTGAGCGAAAGCTCAGTCGGGCAGGGTAACCCATTTTACTGTTTGTCTGCCAGGCAAGAATACCCGGCATCAATGCTCGGTGGCAATCAGGACCATTGCTTTCAGGTCGTCCACCACCAGCACCTTGCCGCCTCCGATCGGCGCGACGCCTTCGGCCACGAAACCCTTGGGCAGAAGCGTGGCCTTGGTCAGTCGACCCGTATTGGCGTTCCAGTGCGCCAGGACGACCTCTTCCTTCTCGTAGCCTATGGGGCCCAGCAGCACATAGAACTCTCCGGGTTCTCCGGGGGCCGGGCGCATCCCCCGCAGCGTCTTGGCGGCGCCCTTGGGGATATGAGGGGCATCCAGGGGCGGCAGCCGGTGCCGCCTGACCAGAACCGGCTCCTCTTCGGGGGAGGCCGGCATCTTGATCTCCAGCGCCAGAGCACCGCCTTCGGTGGACAGGGGGCCGCGGAACCCGATGATCAGGTTGCCGTCGGCCGTGCTGCTAAGGGCCTCTACGTTGATACCTTCGCCCTCGGCCCGGCCTCGTGTTGCTTCGGCGGACCAGTCCTGGCCTGATTTGGAGATCAGCCAGTCCCTGAAATTGGGCCAGCGTCTGGCGACATGCGACAGATTTTCGGCCCACAGCAGACCTTCGGCCTCCTTCAGGTCCATCTGCACAAACTGGTGGCGTTCCCAGCGATCGCGCTTGGGGTTCTTTCCATGCAGGGCGAGCGAGCCGATCGCGTAGAGTCGGTTCCCGTGCAGGGCCACGCCTTCCAGGTCATACAGGCGAAAATCCGCAGCCTGCTGCTGGCTGAGCAGGGGCAGTGCCGGTATCGTGGGAGAGTC
>JAUXGQ010000023.1 GCA_030621975.1 Gammaproteobacteria bacterium
GGCCAGGCCCAGGGTCGCCCCCTTCACGAAGCTCCAGGGCGTCGGCAGCATCTCCGTCACCGTGAGTACGAAGTAGAGGTCGTTGATGGTGCGGGTCACCAGGCGAATCATCCCCTGTCCCAGCGCCCACCCCAGCAGCAGGCCGAGCAGCGTGCCTATGAGTCCCAGCACCAGCGCCTCACTCAGTACCAGGCCGAAGAGCTGGCGTTGCGTCATGCCCAGCATACGTTTGATGGCCAGCAGTCTGCGCCGCTGCAGCACGGAAAAGGTGAGGGTGTTGTAGATGAGGAAACCGCCCACCAGGATCGCCAGCAGGCTCATGGCCGTGAGGTTGGTGTGAAATGCCCCGCTCAGCTGTGACGTCGCCTGGCGCCGGGAGGAGGCGGTTCGCAGGTCCAGGCCGACAGGCAGTACCCCACGCAAGGATGCCGCCTCCCGAGGCTCGATAATCAGGTCGATACGGTCGAGAACGCCGACCCGGTCCAGCAGTTCCTGGGCGGTGGCGATGTCCGCGACCAACAGACCGTCCAGTGCGGCGGCGTTATCATGCTCGATCAGCCCCACCAGCTTGGTCGGCACCGGGCGCCCTCTGACCACCAGGTCGATGGTATCGCCTGCTTGAAGTTGCAGCCGCCGGGCGCTGATCCGGGCCATGAGGACAGTGGCGGGTTCGGTATAGAGTCGCCTGAAATCGCCGCCTTGCAGATCCTGGGTCAATTCGCGGAAAGGGTTTTCCGCGAACGGGTCCAGGCCCAGAAGCCGAAAGGTCTCGCCGCGGATGCGTACCAGTCCTTCCACCACCGGGGCGCTGGGGCGCGCATTATGGCGGATACGCAGATCGGCGTAGACGCGCTCGGGGATTCCCCCGGGCCCCCCGACGATCTGGTGGCTTGCCCGACCGGTAAGCATATCCATGGAGAGTGCGAAACCGCGTCGGGCGCTTTCGTTGGCCAGGTCCACGGCCACGATCACCGCCACCCCCAGAGCGATGCTCAGAACCGACAACCCGAACTGCCAGGGATGGCGGAGCATGAAGCGCAGGCTGGAAAGGCGCAGGGTAGGGACTACCATGCGATGCGGGTCCCTGCCGTGGTAAGACGGCCATCGCTCAGGGTGAGGATGCGGTTTGCGATTTCGGCTACAGCCAGGCTGTGGGTCACGATAATGAGCGCCCGTCCCTGTTGCCGGGACAGGTCGGTCAGTACGTCCAGGATCTGTTGCCCGGTCTCCGCATCCAGATTACCGGTAGGCTCGTCGGCCAACACCAGTCGCGGCCGATGGATCAAGGCCCGGGCGATGGCCACCCGCTGCTGCTCGCCGCCCGAGAGTTGATCGGGAAAGGCCTGCTGGCGGTCACCCAGACTGACCCGCTCGAGTTCCTGCACGACCCGCGGGCCGATCGCGTCCGCCTTAACGCCGTTCAACTCCAGCGGCAGGCGGACGTTCTCCGCAACGGTCAGGGTAGGGATGAGGTTGAAAAACTGATAGACGAAACCCACGTGCGCCCGTCTGAACAGGGTCAGATCGCGCTCCGGGAGGGCATGCAGCGGCTTGCCATCGAACACGATGCTGCCGTGGTCGGGTCGGTCGATGCCTCCCAGCAGATTGAGCAGGGTGGATTTTCCGGAGCCGCTGCGCCCGAGCAGGGCAACGCATTCGCCGGCCCGGATGTCCAGATTGACGTCGCTCAATACCGCATGCACCCTGGCGCCTTCGCGGTACACGCGGCGCAGTTCGCGGGTGCTTATCAGAATGTCGTCATCGTTCATGCGCTGCGGGTTGCCGTTTGGTCTCTAACAGCGGGTAAGGATTGCGGTAACACCGACTGCGTGTCGATTATGCCATAGTGGATCCGACAGGCGGGTTGGCCGGCCGTCTCGGGGACGCGCTTCGTGGGGCGTCAGAGGCAGGATACGGGCCTTGGCTCCGGCCCGGATTTATAAATTTTCTTTATGTGCCTAAATCGAGGCGATCAGATCGCCGCGTTCTTAGCGGTGGGCGAAAAATAGCGGTCGTAGAAGGGTTTGCCGGTGCGCAGCGACTCCTCCATCAGGTGGTTGACCTTATCCACGTTTCTTGCGTGAACGGAGAACAGGCTGAAGGTCATTCCAAAGCGTTCTTCATATTCTTTGAAAAGCTTGCTGTTCAGTTTATCCATCGTTTACGTCTGCCATGCTTACTTGTTGAGGCAACAGGATGATAATGGACGGCAGAATAGAGTGGGGCAGGTGCTCTAAACGAGTGTCTTGAATCCCGGTTTCTGCCGCTTTAGCTACTCCACGGATTTTCTGCGAATTCAGCATGTTACTCTAAATCTTCAAACTCTGCACCGGTCGAGGCGGAATTTAGTGCCTGATCGCTCTTTCCTCAGCTATCGTCAGGATTAGGAATTTCTTTACGGTTGAAACTCCCGGTGCCGTACCTGGATAGCGAATCCTCGGCTGCCGTTGAGCAAACTCAACGTGTATCTGAGCCAATGACGTCGATGGCTGCCGGGAACGCGATCAGATCGGGCAAATCCAGACGTGCGCAATTTGGCGCCCTGACCCGAATGGCACTTGCTTAAGCCGTACATGCCTTTCTAAGCAGCTTATTCGTCATTCCGGCGAAGGACAGGAAGAGGGGATAGAGAAAGAACTATTGCTTTTCGATCCCCTCATCCCGACCCTGTTCCTGAGGGAGAGGGTGTTTAAATATCGGCCGCACGGCCGATCAATCCGGCGGGGACGTAAACGCCTGTTCGGTATATCATCGTAAGTACAGGCGGGTGATTTTGCCCGAGCCCCGCTCCAGAAGGGGCCAGGTACGGGATTTTGACAAAGGTGATGATCATGACGACACAGGATAACAATCAACAGCACAAGAGTAGTCGGTTCGTGCAGGCCTACAACCGGATGCTGGAACGGGTGAGGCATGGGCTTGAAGGTTTGGGCAAAGATACGACGGGCCAGGAAAGCGGATTTCACAGGGTACTGTCAAAAGCGGTCGAGAAGGCGGTGGAACTGGAGGAACTGACCCGGGAGGAGGCCGACCGGATCGCCGACTATCTGGCTCGCGATGTCCAGGATGCGAGTCGCTTCATGGTCGACACCGGCGAGGAGTTCAGAGACTGGCTGCGTTTCGACGTGGACCTGGTAGAAGACCGCATGCTGGATCTGTTTTCCCAGATCGCCGACAAGACAACGCTGCAACAGATGGCCTTTTTCCAGGACCTGGAGAGGATGTCCGAATACCATACGGGCGAGATAACCGGTATTGGGACGCTGCGCTGCAGGCAGTGCGGTGAACTCCTTCATTTTCATCACACGGCCCGCATACCACCCTGTCCCAGATGCCACGCAACCCTGTACAGTCGGGTCGAGGATGAGGCGCCTGAGTCCTGAAATCGGTGTGCCCGTTTTTCGTGGGGGGTTGTGGCTGATGGCCAGTCCCACAGTGCGGTAAAGCTGTTAGCGTCGGTCCCTGAGGGTCACGAAGCGGGTCGCTGTGATGGACGATATGATCGTAGTCGAGCACTGGGGGTCTCGCGTACCCGCGAGTTCGATGCGGACCTGGATGCCGCTGCGGGCACGAAAGTACCTGTCCGGACGGCATTCAAGGCTCCTAGGCCAGCAACGCAGCCACGATCCCGGTCAGAAAGATACCGTCAAAGGTGCCCGCCCCACCGATTGCGGCGATCGGGGTTCCCAGCCGCCGGATCAGGGGCAGGCGCAATAGATCTGCCCCGACCAACACCCCCAGGGTCCCGGCGATGTAGGCCAGCGGCGCGCTGTGTTCCAGATCCAGGAGCAGGGCCAAGGCAGCGGATGCCAGGGGAGCGACGAACACGGGCATCCCGATCCCAATGCCGGGGATTGGCCGACTCACCAGGAAACTGACAGCGCTGATCAGGGCCACCGCCAGCAAGACCTCCCCCGGGTTCAGGGGATGGTGGTGAATCAGATAGAAGGACACGCCTACAGGGACAACGCAGCCCCCCAGGTTGACAGCGATGATCGTGCGCCCCTGGAATGGTGGTCGCGCAATGCGCCAACGTCCGCTCCAGAGCGGGGGCATCATCTCCTCTGGAGGTGGTTCGGCGCGTACCCTAAACAGGGGCAGATTGATGACGCTACCAAACAGGGAAGCAAACAACAGCAGCAACCCTGCTTGGGGCGATAATCCCAATTTTTCGAATGCAATAGTGAGTATCCCGACCTGGATAAAGGCCAGAAGAAAGGCCACCAGGAAGATCAGGACCAGGAGGTAGCGGGGCGAAAACGGCACTGATGTAATTCGGAATGTCGAGGAGGTCGGTGAATAGATTTAGACGTCTTAACCTGGCTGATATACTTGCACAGTTTGGCGCCCGACAACAATCGGTGTTTTGAAGGGCTGTTGGAGAAGCCCTCTGCAGGGGAAGAGGTTTTCAGTGGTGGGTAATGGCGATCCCTTATTCCCGCAGGTGACTCTCCTGATATACGATCTCAAGCCTGTCCAGGATCAGATGCTCTTGTATTCACCGCGCAGCCAGCGCCGGAGGTCGCTCACGTACCATTCGGAAAAGCGCGATTCGCTTGGACCACCGGGAAGATTGCTCCAGGCGACAGCGCCGGCCAGATCCGTTACGAAGTGGTAAGCGGGGGCAAAGCTCGAATGGTGCCCAGTCAGGTTGAGCAGGACCCCCTGATGCACCGTGGCATGGTTGCCGGGCAAGGGCTTCGGGCCGCGGTCGAAGCCAAGAAAACGAGGCAGGCGCCCTCCCAGCATCAGATTGCGAAACAGGACCTGATTCTCGGCGCCCCAGGGTTTTGCGGGATGCTCCAGCCCCCTGCTTACGCCCGCGCCGATGCGCTCGGCGCGTTTGCCGGCCGGTAGCCACAGCGAATCCGCCTGCGCCAACACTTCATCGAAGTAGCCAACCATGGTTACATACAGACAGGTCTGTTCGACAAGGTAACGCAACCAATCGCGGCCGAATCCATCCGCGCCGAAGACCTCGATCACGACCTCTTGATGGATGGCCTCGAACAGCGCCGCCGCCGCGGAATCCGCCGCATAACGTCCGTCCCAGTTTTGCAGCGACTCGCGCCGTGCGCCCTCGGGTATGTGGCGTAGGTACTCGGCCAGGAATCGCTCCGCTTGTAACGACACCAGGTCGTACTGGAAGCGCTGCATATCCTGAGGCGTGAGTCCGTCGCGCCCGGCGAGTAACTGCTCGATACGCAAACGCCGATAGTCAGATAACCAGAGCGTGGCGAGCCGAGGGCCGTCAGGGCACTGGCGGGCCTCGTTGGTAATGGCAATGTGACCTCCCGGGGGGTTGCGCTCAGTGGGGACATCCCGCTCGGGGTCTAAATACCCCTGCCAGTCATTGGCGGTGATCCATCCCGCGCTTGGTGTGAGCCCGCTCCAGCCGTCTCGGCGTTTTGGAACGGCGCCCACAAACTGATAGCCAATGTTGTCCTGCGCGTCGGCAAACACCATGTGCAAGGTTGGAATATCAATCTTACGGACGGTTTTTTGGGCCTGCTCCACGTTGCCACAGTGGATGAGATCGACCAGGCTCTGCAACACCCCGAGTCCGCCTTCTCCAAGGCCTACCCAGTTCCAGCACAAGTGATCGCCGTCGATGCTGGCGTCGTCCTCGAGAATACCGCGGCTGGTCTCGTACACGGTAAAAGCATGGGGTGTGTGGCGTTTGCGCAGAATGTGCTCATCCCGCCGTGGTAATTCACACCAGATCCCATCGCGCAGATGGTGTGCATTTTTGCAGCGTTCCACGAAGAAGTCGGACGTATCGGCGCAACTGTAGGTAATACCCCAGGCAACGTTGGGGGTGCGAGCGACCGCGAAGCTGTAGGTACCGGGGATGGTTGCACCCTTGATCCAATCGTTGCCTACACTCAGTTCGGCTTCGTAGAACAGGGCCGGTAAGCGGTTGACCTCTAGATGGGGATCGTTTGCCAACAGGGGAGCGCCGCTATATGATCGGTGGGCCGCGACCACCCAGGCGTTGCTGCCGCCGCTGACCGGCAGCTGGCTTTCGGCGCGGGCACCGGGAAACATGGAAGGTACGGCGCCGATATTCTGCACCAGGGTTTCGTCAACCGCATCGAGCGTCGGCAGCAGGGCCCTCAGCTTGTCCACCCCCACGCCGCGGCGCAAGGCTTCCATGACGAACAGTTCTCCGATGCGTTGTCCCTCGGCCAGGCCGGCGAAGGACATGAGTTTCGCGGACAGCAGAATGTCGGCGGGTTCAAAGGGCTCGGGTGTCAAACCCAACAAGCGAAGAAGCGTCGGGCGGCGGGCCTGCCAGGATGTGTTGACGCCGGCGGCATACGCCGCCGCATACTCCGCATACGGAGGCTGGAGCTTGACGATGTGGCGCCGCGCGTCGCGCGCGAAACCGAAGCGCCGAAAATATACGTCGACCTCCAGCAAGTCGTCGTCATCCCGAAGCAGTTCACATACGCGACCCTGCGCGACGGTGCGCATCAAGAACATCTGTGCGCCCCGGTCTCTCCCGTGCAGCCAGCCCAAGGCGAAAAAGGCGTCCCCCCAGTTACTGGCCCGGACTCTGGGCACACCGTGGGAATCGCGCGTGATCCTCACGGCGTCATGAACAGCTTTGAGCGTTTTCCCTCGCAACTCTGCGTACCCCCTCATGCGGAAACGGTCTGGCCCGTTTCTTCTGCAATTTTCTAAATAGTTAGCATTCCGAAATGCCCATCCCTGTGCCGCGCTAGTGCCCCCCGTTTACGGACGGGCACTAATCAGGCGAAGATATCTTTGTTTGCCGGAGTGCCTGGTGAGAGACGTGCGATAAGGGTATGAGAAACAAGGCCGTCAGGCCGCAGATGACATTCTGGAACATTGCTTTCCTCCTCCTCCTTGTTGCTGTTTTATGAATTGAGGATGTACTCCATTTTCGAGCTACCCTGCGAAATAGAGACCTCCCACTGGTCGACACCTGTTTCCTTGATCAACAGCATCGCATCCTCTTTTTTTTTGCCCCAGACAACGACACGTAGAAGATAATCTAAATCTGCTCCCATAAAGCCAAAATATAATCGCTTCCAAATTCCCAGATCCAACCCATCATGAACGGGTTCGCCCAGGCGTTTGGTGAGTGCTGTTTTCTGCTCTTCGGCGAACCGGTAGGCTTCGTCGCGGGTTGTACTTGTGACGGTGATCGTCTGCTCAGTCAACCGTCCCTTATCGCAGTGATATATTATAGTCGCCTTTTCCCCTCCCTGGGTTCCCGTGTATCTCATGGTGCTTTGCGTACCATGAACGTCTGCTGCAACGGACCCCAGGCGCTTTTCAGTCTCTGCGATCCTGTCGCAAGGGATTCCGGGGCGAACATCCGACAGTCGCTGGTCGGCATATACCGCATTGGCCATCAGCCATGACAGCAGAAACAAAACAATTATTTTCATAAGAACTTATTGAACTGACGATAAGGGGCGGAAATAGGTATGGTTTATCCCCTGTTTCCTTCAATCTCTGACCTGTCAGGTATTATCCCGGTAGGAACGATCGCTGTCGATTTCCACCGGGCAAGGGGGCAGACATGAGATGTCCCACCAGCCCGGTTGTATCCCTCAAGGCAATGGCGGGGGATTGTCATGCAGGGTTCTCAAAAACCCTAGCAACTTGGCTCTCACGGCGTCCCTGCGTATGCCACGGAAGTCCATCAAACGGCCAGGGACAGCGCGATCGGTCCTCGTGAGATAGTAATTCAGCGTGGCATAGTTCCAGATATGGCCCGAATCACGCATGGCCGCGGAGTACTCGAAGCCGGGAGCGCTTCCTGCTTTGCGTCCCATGATGTTCCATAGATGGGGGCCTTTACCATGACCGCCCGTCTTTTCATGGTCATGGCAGGAAGAACACTTGCGCATGAATATCACCTCGCCTGCCGCCGTGCCGCCCGCCCGCAGTTTGGTCTGGAACTCATCGGTCAGTGTGGGCTTGAACTCGGACAGAGAACCCTCGCTTTGCGCCCCCAAAGCGGGGAAGCAGTAAAATAAGCTTGTAACCAGCAGAGCTTGAATAGCTTTCTTCTTCATAGGGTCTCCATCCGCACAGGCAGTAACGGTAGTTGTTCCTTTGCCCCGTGCTTTCGCTACCCTAACGGTTTATTGGTTCTCTGGCAACCGAGAGAATCGTTGGATAACAGGGTGCCCATACTGGCAGACTTGCCGGCGGCAGATTGAACCTTCCTCCATGGACTCAGGAGCAGAGTCAGTTTGGTCTAGCCGTCACCGTCAGAGCGCAGCGTTGCGGGAAACGGCCGGAAGTGTGCGCTAGTGAACAGTTGAGCGCCTGATTGGGGTGTAGGTCACAAACAGGGAAAACTTATCTGGTTGGCGCCAGCAAGCTGTGCTAGCGTTAATCGATAGTTCTATCAGCTCAGAGGGTTTAGTTATGAAAAATATACTGGTAACGGTGGCGGCAGTTTTCTTCGCATCGGCCGCTATGGCGACCGGGGACGTGGGGCGTTCTTTTTTTACTACCGGAATCGACGAGCGTGAGCCGGTTGACAGGATTGAAACCCTGGCTCCTTCGGAAGAGCGCGTTTTCTTCTTTACGGAAGTTATTGACATGTCCGATCGCTCGATAACCCATCGGTGGTCGTATCTGGGGCAGACCATGGCTGAAGTGGGATTCGACATTGGCGGAGACCGCTGGCGGGTCTGGTCCAGCAAACGCCTGGTGCCGGAATGGGCTGGCGCCTGGCAGGTCGATGTTATCGATGAGAATGGTCAGGTACTGGACACCAAGTATTTTCGCTATGGTGAAGATCAGGCTGAATAGTAGACAGCAGCGTCCGGCGCTGTCTGAGTGTAACGATTGAGACAGCCTGATATCCGGATATTCTTCAGCCTGCGCGTTGAAAAGGCGGTGTCACTGAGGTGACGCCGCCTTTTTCTATGGGATTGGTGACGGAGTCGGAAAATCTATGCAACCAGGGGTGATCGCCGTTATACTTCGATCAGTCCTCGTGGAGACAGGTACATGCCTGGCGGCGTCGATATGACCTGGGTCTGGGTAGTCGCTTTGATTAGCCTTGCGGTTGGCATTGGCTTAGGGATAGGTATTGCCTACCTGGCGTTGGGCAGCTGCAGGCGTGCCCGGGAACTGAAGATTAAACTCGATGCCCTGCAAAAGGAGTCCGATAGTTATCGCGATCAGGTCGCCCAGCATTTTCTGAAGACTTCGCATCTGGTTCAGAGAATGACCGACAGTTACCGCGATGTCTACAGACACCTGGCCACCGGCTCCCAGTCATTGTGTAAGGAACCCTTGGGCACCCCCCGACTCGATACTGTCGAAAATTCCTCGATTGCATCTAAACAAAAAGACCGGATAGCGGACGATAAAACCACGGGCAGTTTTTCGAACGGAGAAACTGATGGACTGGAAGATGCTGATCCGGACGCTTTTCTCGGGGATTCTCCGCGGGTGCCCGATCTGGATCGGGATAACCTGAACGCAGAAGCGAGCCCTAAGCGCCGCACGCCATCGCAGTAGCGGATCGAGGTGGGTTTATCTCCATTCGATCAGGTCGCCGCTTCGGACTCCGGCGCGACGAGATCGCGGTAGGCGTGCCAGGTTGCGTGTCCCACCAGCGGCATGGACACCAGCAGTCCGAGATAAAGCGTAAAGATACCGATGCCCACAAACATCGCAATCAGGGACGCCCACAGCATCATGGGGCGCCAGTTCAGCCGTACCGCGGCGAAACTGGTCTGCATGGCGGTCATGATATCGATCTGGCGATCCATCAGCAGGGGGACGGTGACCGCGCTTATGGCGAAGGTGAACAAAGCAATGATGCCGCCGATGACTGTGCCTGCCAGAAGGAACAAGGGGCTTTCGCCGGAAAGGAAGACCACGGCGATAAAGTTATCCCAGGTGGGTACGGGCTTGTCGAAAAACAGCACGAACACCAGGTTGGCTGCCAGCATCCAGGCCAGCATGATCAGCATCAGGACGATCCCC
>JAUXGQ010000356.1 GCA_030621975.1 Gammaproteobacteria bacterium
CCTCTCATCTGTTACTCGGGTTTGCTCCAGTTCCAGGTACAGAATACAAGGTGGTCGATGAACGGAAGCTGAACGGTGTTTAAGTCGTTAGCTTGCGGTAGATGTCCGATACCTTCAGAGGCAGTTTCGCCACGTCATCGATTACTACGTAATTGGCGGCGCCGTACATGTGGGGCAGATACTCCGCGCCCTGTTCATCGATGGTGATGCAGAACGCGTGCACGCCTTCCAGCCTCGCCTCGAACAGGGCCTGACGGGTGTCCTCAATGCCGTAGACCCCTCGATACTGATGATCGTAATCATCGGGCTTGCCATCCGACAGGGTAACCAGGAGCTTGATACGCGCCCGCACGTCTCTGAACATTCGCGTGAGGTGGCGGATGGGCGCGCCCATGCGCGTATAGTCCTTAGGTTGAATACCGCAGATGCGCGCCTTTACCCCTTCATCGAGCGCCTCATCGAAGGTCTTGATGCGATAGACCTCGCAACGCTTGCGGGTCCATCCCGAGAAACCGTAGATGGCATAGCGATCGCCAAGGGTCTCCAGGGATTCGGAAAGCAATACAAGGGCCTCGCGTTCGGCTTCGTTGATCCAGCCCTTAGTAGAACCGGACATGTCCACCATGAACATTACCGCTATGCTGCGTTCGTCCCGGTGCATGTGGGTAAACAGCCGATCGGTCATCTCGAGCCCCGAGCGCACATCGGCGTAGGCCTCGACCAGGGCGTCGATGTCGATGTCTTCACCGAAGGATCGCCTCTTCAACATCCTGTCCTCACCGCGCAGGACCTCGAAGGTGCGGCGCAGGGATTTTATGTGTCCACGATATTTTCCAAGCACGCGATCGTAGAAGGCCAGATCCCCGGGCTGTGTATCCTGCTCTCGCAGTACGCACCAGCCTTTGCGGTGATGTCGACGGCTGTAATCCCATTCGTCGTACAGAAAGGCGCCTTCCTCATGGTAGGTACCGCTCCAAACGGACTCCGGATCCTTTCCGTCTCTGTTCAGTCCGCGCTTGTAGAGACCGGGACCTGCTGCGACGAGATAATCGGGCGGAATCTCACCCAGGTCCTGAATGATGCTCTCCACCGTACCCATGACGTCCTCGGGTGGCGCGACTGCCTGGCCGTCCAGAATCAGGTCATAGGTGAAGCCTTCCGCCATCTGGGGATCGGCCCGCTTTCTCAGCGCGAATCGTTCCCGGGTCTCGGGCAGAATCTCCGCTTCCTGCGCATCCTCTGAATCGGGTAACCGGCCGTCTCGATCACCCACCAATTTGGCCAGTGCGATGCGGAATACATCCCGTTCCAGGGCCAGACGCTCATCCAGCTTCGCACGCACCAGATCGGGCATGAGTTCCCCTTGATAACAGCATGACGGAGGCTTCACACCACGCGCCTTCACCGCCAGGTTCAAGCTTTCCTCAAGGCGAGCTCCCGGCTTGCGCAAGGGCGCGGTCAGCACCTCCCATGGAGCGTCGGCCCCGTCCAGACTCCGGCGAAGGCTTGTGAGGTCCCGTAAGAGCCCCGGAAAGTCCACCGCGATACGGGCATCCAGGCGCGCCGTCTCGAGCGCGTGCAGCACGGGCAGATCCGCATCAGTCACCCGCCCGCTGTCCAGGGCCTCGAGGAGCACGCCGCCGCGCCAGGTGCCATACCAGTTCTGAGCCCATTGGTGGACCGTCATCGCCTTGTAGAGACGAAAGTTCTGCTCCTTTTCCGGGAGCCGCCCCACTACACCGGGCAGGAATATGCGTTCGGTATTGGTGAATGCCCGATCCGCTCGATCCACCCTCAGGGGCCTGCCGTTCAAACCGCACACAAAGTGCTCGAGTACCCCCGACACGTCCTCAAGGGATAAGCCGGCAAGCTTTTCCCGCATGTTGGCGGCGAACTCCGCGACCTCCTGAAAGGCCCTGATAGCCGGCATCTGGCCCTTGGTGTCGTACAGGTCCATTGCATAGATGAGCCAGATCTCCACCGCCTCCAAATCCATGTGACGCATCGCCTCGGGGGCGAAGGCGGTGAACTGATAAGCCAACTCCGCATTGTCGTTCGCGATCACCGTACCCCAGTGCAGCACGAATTCCTGCTGCCTGCGGGAAAACGCCGACAGATCACGGGCGGGCGTGGCAGCCGTACGTCGGGATGAAAGGGCCGGATCCAGATACAGATCCATTCGCTCCTCGAGTACGCCAGCGCTAAGGGGGGTTTTTCGCGACATGGGCGCAAAGCTTACCGGAAGGCACACTGGGCCGCGACCCTGCTTTGCAATGTGACCCGGCCGCTGATCAATGGTATGCTCAAGCGCCGTTTTGGACGCATTCTCAATATCTCCTCCAGCAACGGGCAAAAGGGTCAGATGGGCTGAAACGCGAGGTTCGAGGCCGGAAATATGGCAAAGACAAGAATGATCAAGAAGTATCCGAACCGTCGCTTGTACGACACGGAGCTGAGCAAGTATGTCACGCTCAGTCACGTACGTGCGCTGGTTCTGGACGGCGTCGATATCAAGGTCGTAGACGCCGATTCGGAAGATGACATCACCCGGCAGATCCTGATGCAGATCATCACCGAGCAGGAAAGCGGGGAATCCCCTTTGTTTTCCACCCGCCTGCTCTCGCAATTCATCCGCATTTATCGCGATGCGGTTCCGGATGTATTCGGCTCGTTCATGGAGCAGAACCTGGATTTGTACGCCAAACAGCAGGCTCTGTACCAGAAACAAATGCAGAACATGCTGGTCGAAGACCCCGCCAAGGCCTTCTCCCGGCTGACGGAGCAAAATCTGGAATTCTGGAAGCACATGCAGGATGACTTCTTCAAAATGGCCGGTGTTTCCAAGGACGGAACCAAGCAGAAGCCGGACAAAGACTGACCATCACCGACGTTTGCTCTGGCCGGGGTACGGCCGCTCGCGTTGGCCCCCTTGGTCACCCGTAAGTATTGACTTCTCCTCTGTAACGGGCTATTGTGCGCTGCAGCATTGCTGCGCCGCAATAATTCACGTTGCTTGCGCCATAATCCACTTTACTGCAGAGGTACTTATGAGCAAAAAGATTGCGCTAGTAACCGGCGGGACCGGCGGCATAGGAACCCAGATCTGCCGCCGCCTCGCGGATCAAGACTTCTTCGTGGTCGCCAACCACATTGAGGCCGAAGCAGAGGCCGCGAGAGATTGGCGCGAGCACCTTACTGCGGACGGCTATGACTTCGGTCTGGTAGCCGGCGATGTATCCGACTTCGAGGATACTGCGCGCATGGTTAAGGAGGTAGAGGAGAACTTCGGCCCCATAGACGTCGTGGTCAACTGCGCCGGTATCACCCGTGACAAGACCCTGCGCAGGATGGACCCCGACGAGTGGCAGGCGGTCATCAATACCAACCTGACCGGTGTGTTCAACGTCACCCGACAGGTGGTGGAGAGCATGCTCAAACGGGGCGCCGGACGGATAATCAATATCTCCTCCCTCAACGGCCAGCGGGGAAGTTTCGGGCAATCTAACTACTCTGCCGCCAAAGCGGGCGTCCACGGATTCACCATGTCCCTGGCACGTGAGGTGGCGTCAAAGGGCATAACCGTGAACACGGTTTCCCCAGGTTACATCATCACCCCGATGACCAAGACCATTCCGGACGATGTCATGGAACAGATCATTTCCACAATACCCATGCGGCGCATGGGCAACCCGGACGACGTGGCCGGCGC
>JAUXGQ010000205.1 GCA_030621975.1 Gammaproteobacteria bacterium
AGGCTAGCTATTCCATCCTTAGGTTCGTTAACGGCACATCCATGTGCCACTGCTCGCACTCCTCTCGCCTTGCTGGACGGGCATCTCGACGCCCCGAAATGTGAATTAATTTCTACGCGAGCCCTTAGGTCCGTAAACGCGACATCCCTGTCGCACTTCTCGCGCCACCCTTCTACTGCGGCGCCCCAATGAAACCTGTCGCTCATTTGAATTCCGGCATGGGGCTGTCCAGAAACCAGCGCGAGGCTTCCTCGTCGTAGATCCAAACCTGCCTGTCCCTCAGGGTCTTCAGTGTCTGGTAAGCGATAAGATAGTAGTTGATTTCGACCAGTTGCACGGCGACATCCTCTACCATCATGGTCGCGGGGTGAATGACATCGTAGGAGGTGACCCGAATGTCCGCTAGATTATCGGGTGGTTTGGGGTATTCGCCCTTTTCGTACTTTCGGTAGGCATAAGCCTCATCGAAATAGCCCCAGCGGATGGCGTTGGCATATTTGTACAGGGTTGATTCCAGGGAGTCGGCCTTTTTCCGTGTCTTGACTTTTTCGGTTATGTTTTCGGTTATGCAGCCGCTCAGCAGCAGCAGGCTGAGGGAAAGCAACAGGAATTTCGTGCTAAAGTTGTTCATCGGGATACTTTGGGGGGCTTGCAGTGAGAATCGTGAAGGTTCAGGGACATATGCCGCAGGGATTATGATACAAAAAGTGAGAAATAACTATGTGGATAAGTGTCATGAGGCCAGTCGGTGGTGATCGGATCGGTGTTAACCCCGGCGCCAGCAACCCCCCGTCTTCCGAATAGATTGATTTGAGCGTCGGCGCCGCGTCTCGGTTCGCAATCCGCTGAGTTCCACATGCCTTTCCCCGGGAGACCCGATGTCCCACGATCAGGAACCTTTGATTGAAGTAGAGTTTGACGGCAGTCGCATTACCCTCTTGGGTACGGCCCATGTCTCTCGAGCCAGCGCGGACAAGGTGCGGGAACTGCTGGCCACAGGCGCCTATGATGCGGTTGCCGTGGAACTCTGTCCCAGCCGCTACAGCGCGATCGTCGACCCGGACACACTGGCGAAAATGGACCTTTTCAAGGTCATGCGCGAAGGCAAGGTTCTGATGGTGATGGCAAGCCTCGCCTTGGGTGCCTATCAGCAACGACTGGCGGAACAGTTCGGCATCGAACCCGGTCAGGAAATGCGCGAAGCGATCAAGGCGGCCCAGGAGGGCCGCCGGCCGGTGTTGCTGATCGACCGGGAAATAGGCGTCACCTTGAAACGCGTGGCGCACAACGTCTCCTGGTGGAAACGTCTGGGCCTGATGGCGGGGTTGATGGCCAGTATACTCTCGCGGGAGGAGGTGGACGAAAAAGAGATCGAGCGTCTGAAGGAAGGCGATGTGCTGGAGAGCACCTTCGCCCAGTTCGCCGATCAGCAACGGGACCTGTACGATCCGTTGATCGACGAACGTGACCGGTACATGGCTGCCAGGCTACGCGAGGAGATCCAGCGGGAGGGTCATAAGGATGTGCTGGCGGTTGTGGGGGCCGGACATGTGCGGGGGATATCCGGGTATCTCGGCGATTCCAGGGAACAACCGGGGGAAACCATCGGTCGGCTCGATCGGATGCCGACCGCCAGTCGCTGGCCCAAACTCATTCCCTGGTTGATCGTCGGCCTCGTATTCCTGGGTTTTGCCATCGGTTTTCACCGCAGCCCCCAACTGGGCTGGCAGCTGGTTACGGACTGGGTGCTGATCAACGGAACCCTGTCCGCCCTTGGTGCGTTGATCGCCGCGGCCCATCCTCTGACCGTGATTGCCGCGTTCGTAGCCGCCCCGATAACGTCCCTTAATCCTACCATTGGAGCCGGTATGGTCACCGCGGCGGTGGAGATCTTCCTGCGCAAACCGAGCGTCGGCGACTTTATGCGTCTGCGCGGCGATACCACGTCAGTGAAGGGGTGGTGGAAAAATCGCGTGTCCCGTACCCTCCTGGTATTCATGCTCAGCACCCTGGGCTCGGCGGCTGGTACCTATCTGGCCGGATTCCGTATTATCGGCCGCCTGACCGGGAGCTGACGCGATGAAAATCCAGTTTATATGCGTGGGCACGCGCGTGCCGCGCTGGGTGCAGGAGGGGTACGGGGACTACGCGCGCCGGATCCCCGCAGAATGTGCCCTGCAGCTGGTGGAAATTGCCCCGGGACGACGCGGCAAAGGGGCGGATACGACCCGCGCGGTCCGCGAGGAAGGTGATAGAATGCTGCGTGCCATACCCCGTGCCAGCCGTGTCGTGGCTCTGGATGTTGGCGGCAGGGCCTGGACTACCGAACAGCTCTCCGAACAACTTGCGGGCTGGTTGGGGGAGGGGCGAGATTTGTGCCTGCTGGTCGGGGGGCCCGACGGTTTGGCGCAAGAATGCCTGAAGCGGGCGCATCAACGCTGGTCTCTCTCGCTGCTGACACTACCCCATGCGCTGGTACGTGTGGTCGTGGCGGAGCAGATCTACCGGGCCTGGAGTATCCTGCGCGGGCATCCGTATCACCGCTCCTGAGCGGCATGTTCTGTGGACAGAGCCCTTGCCGCGGGAGAAGAAAAATAGCCCGGAGTTCTCACCAGGGTTCGGAATTTTGGTACGCCCGGTGAGAGTCCGGGCTAACCCGGAAACGGCCATGATCCAGCGGACCTTGTGACCTTGCGATGACCCCCTTGATCTACCTCGCTTCCCTGTCCCCGCGCCGTGGTGAACTCCTGAATCAGATTGGTGTCCCCCATGAAGTGGTGAAAGTGGACGTGAACGAGGGCTGGCACCGGGGAGAGCCCGCCGGGGATTACGTGGTCCGCCTGGCGCTGGCGAAGGCCCGCGCTGGCCGTCAACAGCTGGCCCTGGGTCAGAAGCGTCCCGTGTTGGCGGCGGATACGGCGGTGGTCGTGGATGACGAGATACTGGGCAAGCCCTGTAACCAGGACGACGCTCTGCGTATGATGGAACTGTTGTCCGGTCGCAGCCATGAGGTTTGCACCGGCATCGCTCTGCTGGACGAACAGGAGCGCAGTCGCTTGAGCGTCAGTGAGGTGCGTTTTCGGGAAATTCGGCCCACCGAAGCCCAGGCCTACTGGGCTTCGGGAGAGCCCGCCGACAAGGCAGGCGGCTATGCCATTCAAGGGCTCGGGGCTGTGTTTGTCGAGGAGCTGAGGGGCAGCTTTTCCGGTGTCATGGGGCTTCCGTTATTTGAAACTGCGGAGCTGTTAAAGGAATCCGGTATCAGGGTGCTGCTATAGTTAACTTATTGATTGTAGAGAATTTAAATCTTCGATTCCGCACAGTGGTGCTGTGAGCAAGACGGTAATGAGTGAAGAGATTTTAATTAACATTACGCCTCCCGAGACGCGCGTGGCACTGGTCGAGAACGGTGTGGTACAAGAACTCATTATCGAACGGGCGGGCAGCAAGGGGCTGGCCGGCCACGTCTACAACGGCAAGATATGTCGCGTGCTCCCAGGTATGCAGGCGGCGTTTGTGGACATCGGCCTCGGGCGGGCTGCCTTCCTGCATGCCTCGGATATAGTGACCGGGAATCGGGACGAAAACCGCGCGGGGAACATCACCGAACTGGTCCGCGAAGGCAGCGATGTCATGGTGCAGGTAGTCAAGGACCCCCTGGGCACCAAAGGGGCAAGGTTGACCACCAACATCTCGATCCCGTCCCGTTATCTGGTTTTTCTGCCGGCACTCGACAATGTAGGTGTATCCCAGAAGATCGAAGACGAGGAGGAACGGGCTCGCTTGCGCACCACCCTCAACGACTTCGTCAAAGACAGAGATGTGCCTGGAAACTATATCGCCCGCACCGCCTCGGAAGGTGTGTCCTGCGAGGCGTTGTACAAGGATATGCGGTTTCTCTCGCGGCTTTGGGATTCGATACAGGAACGTTGTGCCGACGCAAAAAGCGAGGCCCTGATCCATGAAGACCTGCCGCTGGTCATGCGCTCGTTGCGGGATCTGGTGGGGCCGGAAATGGAGAAGATCCGCATCGACACCCGGGAATCCTGGAGCCGTGCCCGCCGGTTTGTAGAGAAATTCATTCCGGAGGTGCCCGTGCAGATCGAGTTTTACCCCGGAGAGCGGCCCATATTCGATCTGTACGGTGTGGAGGATGAGATCCAGAAGGCCCTGGAAAGCAAGGTGCAACTGAAGTCCGGGGGCCACCTGGTGATCGACCAGACCGAGGCGATGACTACCATCGACGTGAATACAGGGGCCTTTGTTGGTCACCGCAACCTGGAGGAGACCATTTTCAAGACCAACCTGGAGGCGGCCCAGGCCATCTGCCGGCAATTGCGTCTGCGCAATCTGGGCGGCATCATCATCATAGATTTTATCGACATGAGCGAGGTGGAGCACAAGCGCCAGGTCTTGCGGGCCCTGGAAAAATGCCTCGCTCGGGATCACGCCAAGACCCATATCAGCGAGGTCTCGGCCCTGGGTCTGGTGGAGATGACCCGCAAGAGAACCCGTGAATCCCTGGAGCATATCCTTTGCGAACCCTGCCCCGCCTGCAGTGGTCGCGGTTCCCTCAGGACCGCTGAGACCACCTGTTACGAGATCTTCCGGGAAATCCTGCGCGAAGCGCGTCAGTTCGAAGTGCAGTCATTGCTGGTGCTGGCCTCCCAGGAAGTGGTGGATCGCCTGCTGGACGAGGAATCCACCAATCTGGCGGAATTGGAGGAGTTCATCGGTAAGCCCATCAGGCTGCAGGCGGAGGCCCTGTACAACCAGGAAAACTACGACGTGGTGCTGATATGAGGGCCGGCCAGCCGTAGGCAGATTCATGATCCACCTTTTCAAATATGCCGCGCTCAAGATCTGGGCCACCACCCTCGTGCTGGTGATCGCCCTCGGCATAGTCGTAGCCGCCGCGCGTCTGCTGTTGCCCCTGG
>JAUXGQ010000127.1 GCA_030621975.1 Gammaproteobacteria bacterium
GCAGTAGCCATACTCCTCATCGTCTGTTATGGGTTCGCACTCCACTGCCGAACCATAAGTCAGTATCCCCGTGTACGAAGGCAGCAACAGCATTTTGACCTCGAGTGTCGCACCCACCTCGACCTCCTCCGCTACGCGCACCGCGAGGCCACCGGCGCTCAGATTTACGGGGCGGGCAGGCTTGCTCGCAATTCCGGTATCCCTTGCCAGGAAGGCCCTCGCGAGCATTTCGATCTTCTGATCGACGGTCTTCAGATAGCTCGCCACATCCGGGTCACGCTGCTCGATCTTGTGCAGACAGGCGGTCATCTGCTGGCTGAGGGCATTCAGGTTGGGCATTACGGAAAAACTTTCCGCCACACAGTGCTCGAGCTCTTCCAGGCTTGTGGGTATATCCGCCGGGGTCATCACGCGATAGCTTAGATGTACCAGGTCATCGATACGAAAAAAGCGCCGGCGTTCTTCCGCGGTACCCGTAATTTGTGCCTTGCAGGACATCAGATGCTCTCCCCGTCATAGTTCCGCGGCGGTGTTGCCAGTCTCAAGGGAGCCACCGCGTTCTACGTCCTCTCCCCTGATAAGGATCAATTCGACCCGACGGTTTTTCGCGCGGTTGTCCCGCGTGTCGTTGGGTGCCAGCGGCTGCGAATCGGCATGTCCTTCCACCACCACCCGTGTGGCGTCCACACTGGGGTTACGCAGCAGCGAATGGACCACGGTGACCGCCCGCGCGGAAGACAATTCCCAATTGGACCGGAAACGGCTGGTCGAGATGGGCACATCATCGGTGTGGCCCGCCACGACCACCTTCCCGGGTATGCCGGCGACCGCCTCGCTGATCCGTTCCATAACCCGGAAGAAACCGATATCCAGGTCCGCGCTCCCGGAATCGAAGGAGCCTTTTTCGCGAATGCGAATAAGGACCCTGGATGCTTCTTTCTCGACGCTTACCAGCCCTCTTTCGATTTCCTCGGCCAAGGCGGCGCGCAGTTCTTCCACCTTCTCCTCGATCTGTTCGTTGATGCGTTCCTGCTCTTCCTCGCCCACCGCTTCCCTGGTGGCATCGTCGATCTTGACCTCCTCTCGATTTGCGTCCACAGTCTCCTGACGCAGTTCAGCTATGGGTGAAGGCTCGGTGACGGAGGGGCTGAATTCGGTCTTGATTACGCTTACCCCCTTGACGATCTCGGTGACTGTAATCTCCCGCTGTACGCCGAAGGCGTCTCTCATAGAGTCCGCCATCTTCTTGAAGCGGATGGCGTCGATCTCCGCGAAAGACAACAACAGCACGAAAAAGCACATCAGCAGCGACATCAGGTCCGCGAAGGTGGCCAGCCATGGCGGCAGGCTTTTGCCGCATTTCGCGCGACTTTCTGCCATCAGCCCTATTGCCCCGTGGACGCTCTGGCCGCGGCGGCCCTGCAGAAATCGTCAGCGGGCAGCAGCATCGAGCTATTCACGCTCTTCGACGGGACGCTTGTTCACGGGCAGATAGGTCCCGAGCAACTGCTCGAGCACCCTTGGGTTCATGCCTTCCTGGATGCCGGATATCGTTTCCAGAATCAACAGCTTATTGGTCTTCTCCAGGTAGCTTGCGCGGGCCAGTTTATCCGCCAGGGGCTGGGCGAAGGTGTTGGCGATTATCGCACCGTAAAGGGTCGTCAGGAGCGCTACCGCCATCGCCGGACCTATGCTCGCGGGATCGGACATGTTGGCCAGCATCTGCACCAGCCCGATCAGGGTCCCGATCATGCCCATCGCCGGCGCCATAATCGCCATGTTCTTGAACATGGACTGGCCTACCTCATGCCGTTCGATGGTCAGATCGATGTCCTTCGTCAACAGCTTGTTCACCAGGATGGGGTCGTGGCCATCCACGCACAGGGAGATGCCTTTTTTCAGAAAATCGTTTGTAATTTCCTGACCTTCCAATGCCAGCAAACCGTTTTTCCGGGCCACGTCGGACAGCTGTATCGCTTCTTCGATCAATAGCTTCGGGTTATCGGTCTTATAGAAGAAGGCCTTCATGGCCACCGAAAACGAACCCATGAAATCGCTGAGCGAGACCTGCATCAGGGTTATCATAAACGTACCCCCGACCACGATCAGCAAACCGGGGATATTGAAGAACAGCATCACCTCGCCATTAGTGGCGATCGCACCCAAGATGATGCCTAGCCCGCCTAACAGACCAATCAGTGTTGCCAGATCCACCTATTGCTTCTCCTGTCCGAGCGATCCCGGATGAGACGACCGGGCTGGTTCTTTTCCGCTTCGAAATGCGTTTTAATGAATAGCGGATTGGACCAGAGAAACTTTAGTTCCTTTCAGCCGCGCCCACGGATTCGCGGAGAAACATTAACACCTTGACAGATAACGGAAAGTCTATCCTCATCACCGGCTGCTCCAGCGGCATCGGACTGTGCGTTGCGCGGGGTCTGGACGCGCGGGGTTATCGGGTTATCGCCAGCGCCAGAAAAACAGCCGATGTGGAACGGCTCCGGGACGAGGGACTGGAGGCCATAGGCCTCGACCTCGATGACTCCGAGAGCATCCGCATCGCCGTGAAAAAGACCCTCTCCCTTACCGACGGCCGGCTGTTTGCCCTATTCAACAACGGCGCCTATGGTCAGCCGGGGGCGGTGGAAGACCTCAGCCGGGACGTGTTGCGGGCCCAGTTTGAAACAAACCTGCTGGGCTGGCACGAGCTGACCTGCCGGATTATCCCCGTCATGCGGAAACAGGGCGAGGGGCGGATCATTCAGAACAGTTCGATTCTGGGCTTCACCGCCCTGCCCTATCGCGGGGCCTATAATGCCAGCAAGTATGCCCTCGAGGGCTTGACCGACACCTTGCGGCTGGAACTGCAGGGCAGCGGCATACAGGTGTCGCTGATCGAGCCCGGTCCCATCCGAAGCCAGTTTCGCGCCAATGCCTTGCGCATGTGGAAGCAGCATATCGACGCAGACAACAGCGTACACCGGGCACGGTATCAGGCCATGGCTGACCGCCTGGAAAAGCAGGGGCCCGCGACGCCCTTCACCCTGCCTCCGGAAGCGGTGCTGAAGCGGGTCATCCATGCCCTGGAAAGCCCGCGACCGAGGATACGCTACCCGGTGACCTTCCCGACTTATCTATTCGCCTTCTTGAAGCGCGTGCTTTCCGCCCGGATGCTGGATCGAGTCCTGATGGCAACCGAGGGGTCCGGAAAGACCGGATACAGGGTTGACCGGCACCGCAGGGAAGATTGAGGTAAGGTGGTATGGCTACTGTACCCCGTCACCACAGGTTGCAATGACTCAAAACGGCGAACACCCAGCCATCGATGCCGGCTACTGGGAGCATTTTCATCACGAGGCCGATATCGGGGTGCGGGGAGTCGGCCGCACCCCGGCTGAGGCCTTCGAACAGACGGCTCTCGCCCTCACCGCGGTGATTACCGAACCCGAGCGCGTCATTCCCGTCAAAAAGATACCGGTTGCCTGCGCCGCGCCCGACCTCGAACTGCTCCTGGCCGACTGGCTGAACGTCCTGATCTACGAAATGGCCACCCGTTCCATGCTTTTCAGCCGCTTTGACGTAAGGCTCGAGGCCGGTGGCTTAACGGCGGTGATCTCCGGGGAAGAGATAGACCGGGCCCGCCACCAACCGGCCGTGGAGATCAAGGGCGCCACCTATACGGAGCTATACGTCGGGCAGGCACCCGACGGCGCCTGGCGCGCCCAATGCGTAGTAGACGTATAATCCTAACCCGGCATAGCCGAAGCTGAAGACGTAGGCTGGGGCTCGCCCCAGCGCTTTGTTTCGCGAGCCAGGCTGCTAGAATTGGTAAATAACCATGGATACTCGACAGTTTATCCGTCTTTCCGAATACGAATGGGAAATTCCGGCCTCCGGAAGCATGCGCGTTCCCGCGATCATCTTCGCCAGCGAAGATCTCATCGCCGACATGGATCAGAAGGTATTTGAGCAGGCGACCAACGTGGCCGCCCTGCCGGGCATCGTTAAGGCTGCCTATGCCATGCCCGACGCCCACTGGGGTTACGGCTTTCCCATCGGCGGGGTTGCCGCTTTCGATCCGCAGCAGGATGGCGTGGTCTCCGCCGGCGGTGTCGGTTTTGATATCTCCTGCGGAGTGCGCACCCTGCACACCGGGCTCAGACGCGATGATATCGAGCGGGTGAAGGAGCAACTGGCCAACCGCCTGTTTCAAAAGGTGCCCGCCGGGCTGGGCAGCACCGGCAGGATCCGCCTGGGGAGCCGGGAAATGGACCGTATGCTGGCAGGCGGTGCGCAATGGGCCGTCAAGCAAGGATACGGCCGGCGCGAAGATCTGGAGCGCATCGAAGAGCGCGGGTGCATGGCCGGCGCCGTACCCGATGACGTCTCGGAGCACGCCAAACGGCGACAGCGTGACGAGATGGGCACCCTGGGCTCGGGCAACCATTATCTCGAGGTGCAGCAGGTGCGGGAGGTCTTCGATGCCGACATCGCCACCGCCTTTGATCTGCAAGCCGGCGACATCGTGCTCAGTATTCACTGCGGCTCAAGGGGGTTGGGGCACCAGATCGGCACCGAATTTCTGAAAAAGATGGTAGTTAGCGCCGGACAATACGGAATCCAGCTGCCAGACCGGGAACTCGCTTGTGCACCGATCGATTCTCCGCTGGGAAAAACCTACCTGGGAGCCATGCGTGCCGCAATCAACTGTGCCCTGGCCAACCGCCAGATCATTACCCAGCTTGCACGGGAAGCCTTCGCCGACGTAGTCCCGGAGGCGGATCTGACCCTGCTTTACGACGTCTCGCACAACACCTGCAAAGTGGAGGAACACGTCATCGACGGCAAACCCCGCCGGTTGTTCGTCCACCGCAAAGGCGCCACCCGCGCCTTCGGTCCCGGCCATCCCGATCTACCGGACGCCTTCGCCGACGTGGGCCAACCGGTACTCATCGGCGGCTCCATGGGCACCGCCTCTTATATCCTGGCCGGCACTACAGCGGCCGAGGCCCTCTCCTTCAGCTCTGCCTGCCACGGTGCCGGCCGCGCCATGAGCCGACGGGCGGCGAAGAAGAAGTGGCAGGGCCGGGGCCTGGTGGACGAACTGGCCGCCCGCGGCATCCTGATTCGCAGTCCGTCCATGCGTGGTGTAGCGGAAGAGGCCCCCGGAGCCTACAAAGACGTAACCGCCGTCGTGGACGCCACACACCGCGCCGGCCTCGCCAAAAAAGTGGTAAGCCTGGAACCCCTTGCCTGCGTGAAGGGGTAAACCGCAAAAAAAGATCCATTGGATCTTTTTTTTGGGGTTACGACCGTACAGGGATGTACGGGCTGGCAGCAGCACAGGGACGTTACTTGGAACTCCCTCTCCAGAGGCTTCTACGCGGGTTTGGATTCGCTTTTATAGACAGGATTAACAGGATTTCACAGGATTGACAGGATATTGATATGTGCCTTCCGGATGCAGAGGCTACCGAGAGGACTATCGGGTATGCGTATGCCCTAAGCCAGGTTCAGCATCTTGAAGAGATCCTGTAAATCCTGAATCATCCTGTTAATCCTGTCTGTTCTTTTCTCGTCTCAGTAAGAGGATGGTGAGAAATCCAGGTTAGACGGATTAAGACGGCCATTCACTGGATGGCCGTCCCGTCGAACGGCCATGCCAGGGACGGCATGGCCTGGACCTTCAGGCGCAGCGGGAAACGGACCTGATTGACCGATGCAAAGCTACCCGTTTATCGTAGCCTGTGTTGGGCTTGCGAAACAGAGGAAAATGGCTCGTCCTGCGTTTCGTCCCTCAACGCAGGCCACGTCTGTTCCCTGCTTCCCGTTCGGCAATAGGTCATGCCCCATGGGCCGACTTCCGCGCTAAATAGTCTTGAGTAAATCGTTGCATGATATCCTGGTCATATTCACGCAACCCGCTCAGCACCAGTTTCTTGAAACCGGTACCGATGGCTTCGTCTCCCGCCTTAACC
>JAUXGQ010000197.1 GCA_030621975.1 Gammaproteobacteria bacterium
CTATTAGCTGGCGATGGCGGCGATGAGATTTTCGCCGGCAATGCCAGATATGCAAAACAAAAGGTGTTTGAACTCTATCGTCAGGTGCCACGCTTGTTGCGGACCGGCGTGCTGGAGCCTCTACTGCTGGGACCAGGCGTTATGGCAAAGCTGCCCATTCTGCGAAAAGCCAGAAGCTATATCCAGCAAGCCAATATCCCGATGCCGGATCGAATGGAATCCTATAATTTTTTGCATCGCTCCCCATTGGATACGATCTTTTCGTCCGACCTTCTAGCCACGATCAATGTAGACGCTCCCGTGGAGAATATCCGTGACGCGTATCACAGAGCGGATGTTGATTCCCTGCTCAAGCGCATGCTGCATATCGATCTCAAGATTACTTTGGCTGACAATGACTTACGCAAGGTAAATCGAATGTGTGAGCTGGCGGATATCGGCGTCCGCTACCCGATGCTGGATGAAAGGCTTGTGGAATTCGCGGCTCGCGTTCCCTCCTCCATGCTGCTCAAACGCTTCGAACTGCGATCCTTTTATCGAGACGCGCTGGGTAAATTCCTTGCACCGGAAACCCTGGACAAGAACAAGCAGGGGTTCGGCCTTCCTTTTGGGGTATGGATGGTGGAACACCAACCACTGAAGACTCTCGCATACGACAGCCTGGACAGCTTTAAGAAACGGGGGTATCTAAAACCCGCGTATCTGGATCAACTCATTGAGCAACATCGCACCGGTCATGCCAGTTACTACGGCGTAATGATATGGGTACTTACGATGCTGGAACAGTGGTTGCACACCCATGGGCACTAGGTTGCCCTACATGACTGACCACGTATCTGTACTTGCCTGATTTCTCGGCAGGGATCTTATCGAGCTGCTCTATTTTTATCTCTACCTTCTCACCCAGTCTTTTCTTTACGCCCGCTGCGATTACCTTTCTGTCCGACGTCTGGAACCGAGGGTTGACTTCTATCTGAATACGGGTGAGATCCTGGCTTTCCTGAATGATCTTGAAGTTCTCGATGCCCTCCACATCACGCACCACATAAACCAGCGCCAATCCGTGCATGATGGTTCCATCTTGTGCCACCAGAAAGTCCGTGGTTCTGCCTTCAATCTGTTTCAGCAGTGGCAAACTGCGTCCGCAGCTGCAGAGCTTTTCGTCCAACGCGGCCACGTCCCCGGTCCTATATCTAATGAAGGGGAAATCGGACGTCGCCATATGGGTCACTACAACCTCCCCCGTTTCGCCGGGCGGAAGAACCCGGCCATCGGCATCCACGATCTCGACGATTATGTCCTCCGCCGTGATATGCATACCTCCCGCGGGGCATTGATGGGCGATGAAGCCAGCGTCCCTGCCCCCATAGCCATTGGCGACGGGACACCCGAAAATCGAGCTAATCTTTTCGCGCTGATGATCATACAAACGTTCCGAGGTCACAAACGCAACCTTTATACCCAGGTTATCCAAGACCTTACCACTGCTCTCGGCCTGTTGGGCGATCAGCCATAACACCGAGGGATAGCCAAAGAGCATTTTCGGCCGCCTGGCAATGATTTGGTCGATGAACCCGTTAAGCTTGGATTCCGACATGTCAAACGCTGGCAGCAAATAGGTCCTGAGCATCTTGTCCCGCACTGCACGTATGCGGTCCTGCCCGCCCAGCTCAATCGGCGATCCCCACACGACGATTTCCGGGTCACCTATGTCCACGTCCCACCAGCGGGTTGCCCTCCATTTGGCGGCGACGTCGTGGGAAACCCGCTCTCTGCCAATCCAGAAAACAAGCGGCTCACCGCTGGATCCCCCCGTATTGAAACGCGACAAACCTATTGCCCGTTCCGATTTCAAGGCATCGGAGCGATCACGAATGATCTTCTTGGTTAAGAAAGGAATCTCTTGAAGAGCCTGCAGCGATTGTATGCGGGCCGGCTGAAAATCCAACCGGGAGAATGCTTCTCTGTAGTAGGGAACTCGATTTTTACAATCCGAAAGAAACTTCCGCAACCGCTCGATACGAAATTCCTGCAACTGTTCGGGCGAACTCCACTGACTCTTTTCCATCGCGTCGCGAACAGCAACCGTAGAATGGCGTTTGAGGCGCTCGTGTATCGGGAACAGGACGCCGGAAACCAGATGCGTGTAAATGCCTGCCATGAATTCTCTCATTGTTGGATAGGCACGCCAGAGTCTATATCAATGCGCCGTAGACGGCATTGTAACGGCTCACACTGACAGCCCAGTTGCGTTGCTCTTCGACAAACTGGCGTGCGGTCTTGCGCATCGCCGGCCACTCGGCCCTCTGCTCGAGCAGATTTTTTACCGTACTGGCCAGGGATGAGGCATCGTTTGCAGGAAACAAATAACCGGTAACTCTGTCTTTAATGAGCTCTTTGTGGCCACCCACGTCTGACGCAATCACCAGGCGCCCCTGCGCCATGGCCTCGAGCGGTTTCAGGGGCGTGACAAGCTCGGTCAGTCGCATGGAAAGCCTGGGATAGACAAAAATATCCACCAGGTCGTAGTACCGTTGAACTTCCTCATGGGGAATGCGACCCGTGAAAACCACATAGTCCTTTAGTGCGCGTTTCTCTACCTCTGCTTTCAGAAGGTCCTGCTGGGGGCCTCCGCCAACCAGCAACAGGGAAATATTAGGCACCGATTCACGGATGCTGGGTAGTGCCTTCAACACAAGGGGCAAGCCTTCGTAGGCATAAAAAGATCCGATGAATCCCAGAATCGTCTTTTTCTCCAAACCCAGTTTTCTCGCCAATCCATCATCTCTTGCCTGCCCCATGGAAAACTTTTCAATATCTACGGCATTCGGTATTACCGTGATCTTTTTCTCGGGTACGCCTCGTCTGATGATATCGCGGCGCAGACCTTCACAGATGGTCGTGACCGCGTCGGCTTGCTTGAAAACCCGGGTTTCCAGCATGCGGGTCATGAGATATCTCGGACCATGCTCCTTGCTGGTACCGTGATCCACCGCCGCGTCTTCCCAAAACGCCCGGCACTCATACACCACCGGGATCTGGTGTCGCTGACCGACGCGAAGCGCCGCCAGGCCATTGAGGGCCGGTGAGTGGGCATGCAGGATATCAGGTTGTTCCTTCTCTATTACCTCATCCAATCTTGAAACAAGCGAATTGACTACCCCGATCTGGATGAGCACCGGCATTCGATTGATTATGCCGTTCGCAGGGGCCGTGCGGTAAAAACGAAATGCACCCACGTCTTCTTCCAGTCCCGAAGGACTGGGATGCTTACTGCTGGTAATGTGCGAGGTCTCCCAACCCAATGCCCGCTGCTGTTCGAGAATATTACGCGTACGGAACGTGTAACCGCTATGCAGCGGAATGGAATGATCCAGAATGTGCAGAATTTTCACGTAGGTTAAACCAATACCCGGCGCGCAAATGCCTCATACATGAGCAGCGCCCAGATTTTTGCACTATGATCCTTCTTACCGGAATGATGCTGATCCAGCATTTCGGAAAGAAATTGCCTGTTAAAGATCCCCGAATCCATCATAACCGGACCAAGCACTGCATCCCGAACCCTCCGACGCAGGGGTCCCCGGAACCAGCTGGCCAGCGGTACGGCAAATCCTTTCTTGGGTCGATAGAGGATGGCGTCCGGTAAGTGAGGTTCCAGGGCTTTCTTGAATAGGTATTTTCCCTGCTTGCCCCGCAGTTTCACTTCAGGGGGCAGACCCGAGATCCATTCCACCAGTTTGTGATCCAATAAGGGGACGCGTACCTCCAGAGCATGGGCCATACTCGCCCGGTCCACTTTGGTCAGGATATCGCCTGGCAGGTAGGTCTTCATATCCAGATACTGAATGAGCGACAGCGGATGTTGAGGCGCCTTGCGGGCATGTCTGCGCAGAACCTCGACCGCCTGATATCCCTGCAGTTCCGTTTTGAAGGTCTCGCTGTACAACTGCTTTCTCATGGGATCGGAAACGACGGCTATCCTGTGGAGATAGCCTTCCACGCTGTCTCTGGCAAGAAACTGAAACGTGGACTTGCCCCGGAGGATACGCGGTGCCCAGTCCAGGTCCGGATAAGCCCTGCCGAGAAGGCCGAAAACCGGGCGTCTTAACCCATAGGGCATCAACGAACGCAATCTCTCATCGCTAAGGTGCCAGAGATAACGGCGGTATCCTGCGAGATTTTCATCCCCCCCGTCTCCTGACAAGGCTACGGTTACGCGCTTGCGCGCGAGTTCGCACACCCGGTAGGTCGGTATGGCGGAGCTGTCCGCATAAGGCTCGTCGTAAAGATCGGCGAGCTTGCCTACCAGATCGAAATCATTGGGGTCCACCTGCTGAACCTGATGATTGGTCCGATACTTTTGCGCTATAAGGTTTGCATACGGTTCTTCGTTGAACTCTCGGTCGCCAAACGAAATCGAACAGGTATTGACCGGCTCCTCGCTCAAGCCCGCCATCATGGCGACAACCGCACTGGAATCGACCCCGCCAGACAGAAACGCGCCCAGGGGCACTTCCGAAACGAGCCGGATCTCAACCGCTTCTTTCAGCCGATCGATAAGTTCCCTCTCGGCACTTTTCGCATCGATTTCAGCCGACGTGTCGAACGGAACATCCCAGTACTCGACTGCATCCGTAAGAGGTTCTCCGTGCCGGATCGTCAGTGTATGGGCAGGCGGCAGCTTGAGCACGCTCTGCAGGATTGAGCGAGGCTCAGGGACGTAACCGAAGGTGAAGTATTCTTCCACCGCTAAAGGGTCGGCGTGCCGCTGCAAGCCTGAGTGAATCAGCAGCGCCTTCAGTTCCGATGAGAAAATCAGATGGCCGTCCGGGAGTAAGGCGTAATAAAGGGGTTTGATACCCAGCCTGTCCCGGGCAAGAAACAGGGTATCGCGATTACGGTCCCAGATCGCGAAGGCAAACATACCCCGAAACCGCTCGACACAGCTATCGCCCCATTCTTCCCACGCATGGACGATCACCTCCGTATCGCAATGCGTGCGAAACTGGTGACC
>JAUXGQ010000270.1 GCA_030621975.1 Gammaproteobacteria bacterium
AATAGTTCACTATTCGCGCTCCGCTCGCCTTGCCAGACGGGCGCCTCGACGCCCAAAAATGTAAATTTATTTTGGCGCAAACCCTTAAAGCCTCAGCCGCTCGCGCCGCACCTCAAACTCCACGCTGGGCCTCGATCCGTCGGCGAAAATCAGCGAGAGGGGCACGACCTCTCCGTCTTTCAAAACCTTTTTCGGGTTTATCAGCATCAGATGGTAGCCGCCCGGTTCGAAAATAAAGCTCTCCCCGGGCGCTATGCTGATCTGTTCCTCGGGGACCATTCTCGCCAACCCGGTATCTTTTTCGTAGACTGTCTGGTGGATCTCGATACGGTCGAACTGTGCGCCGGTAGCGCCCACCAGCGTTGTGGCTTCTCCGGAGCCGTTCTCGATCGTCATATAGCCGGCCAAGGCGTACACCCTGGGTGGTGCTTCAGGGACCCAGGCATCGCTTATGATTAATACTTCCTGGGAACAACCGCTGAGCCCCCCTGCCAGTAGCGAAATACTCAGCAAGAGGCCAACCGCGAGAATCGTCATGGAAACAGCCGCCTGCGTAACCGACCACCAGTATATGAGAGAGCCTCCGGGAGGGGAATGTGACAAATTGTCGCACCTTTCGGTACCCTGCTAGGGGTAGTTCGCAGAGTTCCCAAATCCCTGGTCGCCCGAGCAACGAAGAAAAGTGACACGCTTGAGAACGCTGTCCCAACTAACGCCCAACAGAGGGCTGCAGGCCCTGTTCTGGCTGCGCACCTTTGCGGTCCTGGCACAGGCTACGGTCATTGCTCTGGCCCTGTGGGGGTTGTCACTGGATCTACCCCTCGCGCCCATGCTTTTCATCGTCTTCGGCCTGGCCGTCTGGAATGCGGCGGTTTACTGGCGGCTGGGGAAACCTTGGGTAGCCACGCATCTGGAGATTCTCCTGAACCTTGCGGTCGACGCCACCGCATTGACCTTGCTGCTGTACTGGGCGGGAGGTGCCACGAATCCCTTCGTCTCCCTATACCTGGTCCTCATCGCCATTGCCGCCGCGGTGCTGCCGGGCCGTTACGTCTGGGCAATCTCTGTTCTGTGTGTCGCCAGCTATTCCTTCCTGATGCTCTTCTATACGCCCCTGCCGCCGGTTCACGAGCATTTCGGAGGGGACTTCAACGCCCATGTATTCGGAATGTGGGTAAACTTCCTGCTGAGCGCGGCCTTCATGGCGCTCTTTGTCGCCGCTATGGCGAACGCCGTGCGCCGGCGAGAGCGGGAGCTCTCCAAGGCCCGGGAAGAGGCCTTGAGTAACGAGAAGATCGTCGCATTGGGGGCAATGTCAGCAGGCGTTTCCCATGAGATAAGCACCCCGTTGTCAACCATGACCATGGTGATTGATGAGCTTATGGAGCGCCCGAATCAGGATGAATCCCTGTACCAGGACCTGAATCTCTTGAGACAGCAGGTCGACGTGTGTAAAGAGAAGATCAAGGAAGTGCTCGACAGCGCCGGGCACTCACGCAGTGAGGGTGGGCGTGCCATGCCGCTGCGCCGCTTCATCGAGCGCCTGCTGGATCGTTGGCAGGTCGTGCGCCCCGAAATCGAGTTCAAGGCGACCTACCGGGAGCCGTTCTTCAATCCGACCATACTGGCTGAGCAGACTATCGCGCAGTCCATCACCAATCTCTTGAATAACGCAGCGGATGCAACCCTGGAGAGCGGCAGCAGGCATATCGACATCACTCTGTCGAGTGAGGAGGGTCGGCTTGTAGTCCAGATCGATGACGAAGGCAGGGGGATAACCGCGGAACAAAGTGAGCAGGCCGGCAGGGTATCGTTTTCCACCAAGCAGTCCGGCTTCGGCATCGGGCTTATTCTATCCAACGCCAGCCTGGGGCGCTTCGGCGGGGAAGTCCTGCTCAAGAGCCGGCCGAGGCGCGGTACGCGCACCGAGGTCAGCCTGCCTCTCCAGGACTTGATCATTGACGAAAAGAACCCCGATGACCAAGCAAGTGCATTCTGAGTCCGGGCGCTTGCTGCTGGTTGACGATGACGTTACCTTCTGCGCCGTGTTCCAGAGGGCGCTTCTGCGTCACGGCTTTTCTGTAACAGTCGCGCACGATACGCATGAAGCACTGGAAGCAGCGGACCGATTTCAACCCACCCATGCCGTGGTCGATCTGAAACTGGCGAACGAATCAGGCCTGCACCTGATAAAACCCCTGCTGTCCCTGAATGATCGGATGAAGATTATCGTGCTGACCGGCTACGGCAGTATCTCCACCGCGGTCAAGGCCATCAAGGCGGGCGCCGGGAACTACCTGGCAAAACCGGTGGATGTGGATACCGTCCTGTCCGCTTTCGATAGCACGGAAGAACAACCGGCCGAAGAGACAGGCCCCACTCCCATGTCCCTTGGGCGCCTGGAGTGGGAGCACATACAGCGGGTGCTGGACGAGCACGACGGCAATATCTCCGCTACCGCGAGAAGCCTCGGCATGCACCGGCGCACGCTGCAACGAAAGCTCCGGAAACGACCTGCCAAAGAGTGACTAGTACGTCGGCATCTGCGGGTCGACCTCCCGGGCCCAGGCCGCCACGCCTCCCTGAATATTGATCACGTTGCTGAAACCCTGGTGCTCCAGATACAGGGCGACCTGCCGGCTGCGGATGCCATGATGACAAATTACCACGGTTTCCTGGTTCGGGTCGAGTTCCGGTATGGCGTGAGGGATGTAGCGCATGGGGATGAGCCTGGTGTCTTCCAGGCGGCAGATACGGTATTCCCATGACTCCCGCACGTCCAGCATCAGGGGTTTTTTTTCCGCCGCGTCGAGATAGGTCTTGAGTTCGGCGACGGTCATCTGTCGCATGCAGAGGTCTCCGCCCGCCCTAAAAGCTGAAATGTTCGGGCGTCGGGGCATTGGCAAGCCCGGCGAGATCGGTCTCGAACAAAGACTCCACGCGAAACTCGTTTTCACCGATGCGGGTGATCAGCAGTGCTTCCATTACCGGGGACTCCCCGCTGACCACGAACAGTCGGCCACCGATGGTGAGTTGCTGCTCGAATTCCTGGGCGTTCTCGCGCAGGGGCAGGGATCCGGTAACCGCAATGACGTCGAAGGGTGCATTGGGCAGGGAGCCTGCCAGGGCATCCTGGGTGTGTAGCTCCACGTTGGTGACGTTTTCGCTTTCCAGTCGCTCCCTGGCCTGATCTATCATGTCGGCATGGATGTCGACACTGGTTACCCGGGCGCCGAGCCTTGCCAGGCAGGCGGTTACGAAGCCGGTCCCGGTGCCGACCTCCAGCACCTGGTCCGTGGGTCGAATGGCCAGCGCCTGCAGCATGCGGGCCTCGATTTTCGGGGCCATCATGTGTTCGCCGTGGCCGATGGGGATCTCGATATCCGCAAACGCGAGTCCGCGGTAAGCATCCGGCACATAGACCTCCCGCGGGATATCGAGCATGGTATCCAGTACCCTTCGGTCGAGTACCTCCCAGGGCCGGATCTGCTGTTCGATCATGTTGAAGCGGGCGCGTTCGGTATTGTTATCAGCCATCACTCTCCCCCTGCGGCGCAGACAGTCGAACCCGAATAGTCTAGCAGCCTGTCGGACTTAGGTGTTCGTAGCGAGGGAAAGCGGGATCGAGTCAGGTTTTTCGATCGATTGAGGACAATAGCCAGCCCTATTTAACGAAATCGATCGAAAAACCTGGCCGATAGCCGCTTTTCCGCAGTAGGACAGCCTAAGTCCGACAGGCTGCTAGATAGACTACGGACTTTGTTGGCCGCAGGCAAGTGCACAGAGATGGGACGCCGGTGTTGCAAAAGCCGTTACCTTTATATATTTTTGAATGTCTGAATCGTCATAGGATGAAGGTATGAGCGCCATTCCCGAACAATTTGTCACCAAAACCGCCCGGGTTTCGAAGGCGGTGACCAGGCCGTTCCCCAACTCGCGCAAGATCTACCTGCAGGGATCGCGCCCGGATATCCGGGTTCCTATGCGGGAGATCAGCCAGTCGGAGACCCCCTCCGGTTTCGGTGCCGAGACCAACCCGCCCATTCCCGTCTACGACACCTCGGGTCCCTACACCGACCCGGAAGTGACCATCGACCTGCTTAAGGGGCTGGCCGACGTTCGCTCCGGATGGATCTCGGAACGGGGCGACACCGAGGTGCTGGGAGGCCCCAGCTCCGACTACGGGCGGCAGCGGGCGAACAACCCGCAACTGGCATCGCTGCGGTTTGAGCACCTGGCCCCGCCGCGACGGGCCAAAGCCGGGGCGAACGTCACCCAGATGCATTATG
>JAUXGQ010000428.1 GCA_030621975.1 Gammaproteobacteria bacterium
GACCCGGCAGCTCATGCCGCAGCCGAGCGCAAGGGACCGCCTCGTGCGCGCGGAGGTTCGCCTCCAGGAGTTGCAGGAGGAACCGGGCAAACTCAGCGCCAAGCTGGCCCGGCTTCAGGACAAACACCAGAAACTCAACACCGCGCATAAGAAGCTTCAGGGGATGAAGAACGGGCTGGAACGGGAACTGGAGACGCTGCGCCGCACCGCGGCAAACGCCATTCGCATCTCCAACGAACGCAATGAACTGCGCAAGAGCGTAGCCACCCTGACCCGCGAACTGGAAGACATCAAGCAGGAAAACCGGGATCTGCACAACCAGACCGCTCAGAACTGGTTTATGATCGGCGCAGGCGTCATCATCCTCGGCATCATCCTGGGGCTGCTTCTCCCGCACCTGCGCTTCCAGCGACGCAAGAGTTCCTGGGGATCCCTGTAGGCTGGGGCTTGCCCCAGCTTTGCTGCGTGTCGGATCGCGAAACCAGGCTGTTCAGGGACACAACCACGGATTAACACGGATAGACACGGATTTTTGGTGGCTCACGATTGAGCATTGTAAATGCCGGTGGCTTCGGATTATGGCTAAATCGCGGTTTTATCCGCCATCCGGTTCATTTTCGATCATCGACAGCCTTTTTTGCCCAAAACCCGTCTTTCCGTCGCCCGAAGCCGATGGGTTTTCAGATCACCTATCCGAGACTCCATTAAAGTTATCTGTGTGAATCCGTGTTCATCCGTGGTTAAGATGTTCTTTTCTACCCTAGCCCAGCTGGGACAGATCCCGTACCGCCCCGCGCGCGGCGCTGGTGGTGAGGGCGGCATAGGCCCGCAGGGCCTGGGAGACCACCCGGTCGCGGCTTTCCGGTTGCCAGGCCCCGGCACCCTTGGCCTGCATGGCTGCGCGCCGTTTTCGGAGTTCCTGCTCGCTGAGGGCCGCGTGGACGCGGCGGTTCGGGATATCGATCTCGATGATATCGCCCTCCTGCAGCAGACCCAAATTTCCCCCTTCGGCCGCTTCCGGGGAACAGTGTCCTATGGACAGTCCCGAGGTCCCACCGGAGAAACGCCCGTCCGTGATCAACGCACAGGCCTTTCCGAGCCCCTTGGATTTCAGGTAGCTCGTGGGATAGAGCATCTCCTGCATGCCAGGGCCCCCTTTGGGCCCCTCATAGCGAATCACGACCACGTCCCCGGCCTTAACCCGATCACCCAAAATTGCCTCTACGGCTGTCTCCTGACTTTCAAAGATCCGGGCCGGGCCCTTGAAGGTAAGATTGGACGCGTCCACACCGGCCGTCTTCACGATACACCCGTCTTGGGCCAGGTTGCCGAACAGCACCGCCAGACCGCCATCGCGACTGTAGGCATGTTCAACGTCGCGGATACAACCGCCTTCCCGGTCCAGGTCAAGATCGGGCCAGCGACGATCCTGGCTGAAGGCAACCTGGGTGGGAACACCGCCGGGACCTGCCAGGTAGCGGTCTCGGGCCGCCTCTGCGTCGCTGTGCCGTACGTCCCAGAGCTCGATGGCATGGCCCTGGGTCTCGCTGTGCACGGTCGGCACGCCTGCATGCAGCAGACCACCCCGCGCGAGTTCCCCCAGGATCCCAATGACGCCGCCGGCGCGGTGTACGTCCTCCATGTGATATTCGCGGGTGGCTGGCGCCACCTTGCACAGATTGGGTACCTTACGGGACAGCCGGTCGATATCCGCCATGGTAAAGTCAACACCCGCCTCATGGGCGGCGGCCAGCAGGTGCAGCACCGTATTAGTAGACCCTCCCATGGCGATGTCCAGGCTCACGGCATTCTCGAAGGCCTCAAAAGTAGCTATGGAACGGGGCAGGACACGGCTGTCATCCTGCTCGTAATAGCGCTTGGCCAGCTTCACCACCAGCCGGCCGGCCTCCAGGAACAACTCCCTGCGATCGGCATGGGTGGCCAGCAACGAGCCGTTGCCCGGCAGGCTCAGGCCGAGCGCCTCGGTAAGGCAGTTCATGGAATTGGCTGTAAACATTCCGGAACAGGAGCCGCAGGTGGGGCAGGCCGAACGTTCGATCTGCTCCACATCCTCATCCGATTCATCCGGATTGGCCGCTGAAATCATGGCGTCCACCAGATCGAGCTTCAGGGTTTTACCGTGCAAGCGGACCTTACCCGACTCCATCGGCCCCCCCGAAACAAAAACTGCGGGTATATTGAGGCGCAGTGCGGCCATCAGCATTCCCGGTGTGATCTTATCGCAGTTGGAGATGCAGACCAGCGCGTCCGCACAATGGGCGTTGACCATGTACTCCACCGAATCGGCAATGATGTCCCGTGAAGGGAGCGAATACAGCATCCCTCCGTGCCCCATGGCGATGCCATCGTCCACCGCGATGGTATTGAACTCCTTGGCCACACCGCCGGCCTTCTCGATCTCTGCCGCTACCAGTTGACCCAGGTCCTTGAGGTGCACGTGACCGGGCACGAACTGGGTGAACGAGTTGGCCACCGCGACGATGGGCTTATCGAAGTCATCGTCGCGCATGCCCGTGGCGCGCCACAGGGCCCTGGCGCCCGCCATGTTACGGCCATGGGTGGTGGTGCGGGAACGATACTCAGGCATTGGTGACTCCTTGATAGCAACAAACAGTTAAGAGTTAGTTAGTGTCCGGAAGTGCCCCTCCGTGGGACATTTTTGGAACCTAACCGGGAAACGCCGGCATTTCCCTGTGCCGTGTTAGTGCCCGCCGTTTACGGCTAGGGTTTTCCGAAACCTTTTTTTTTGCAAATTCTTTCTGCACTTTGTGGTTTATATTTAAGATAACCTGCGCGCGGCTACCGAAAACCCCTTGGTTAAAGAGTCGGTTCGGCGCCTTATTATCGCGCCCGGCATCGCGCGCATGATCGATTATGTTGTCAGAAAAAATCTCTATTTGAAACCCGGGCGACAGTGAAATATGCTGGGCTTCGCACGTTCCGTATTTCAAAGCCGCGGCTGGGAGAATAATAAAACAAGCATATTAGATGGTTAGCATAAATTATCTCGTTTTCGAGCGGCGCAATGGCGCATTTGCCGGAATCGTCAACCAGAGTTTAGAGGGGAACAAGACCGTGGTTTGTTCAACATTCCCGTCGACAAGGGAAAAGTCGGTTTTCGGCGTCGAATCATAGTGCCAGGGGCATTCATCCGCATGCGACCAAAATCAGCCGCCCGCGCCCAGATTTACGACCCACCTGCATCGGTGCCCACGCCCGTGGTGAAA
>JAUXGQ010000371.1 GCA_030621975.1 Gammaproteobacteria bacterium
ACGGGAAGCCATGGTCTGGAATGTGGTGGCCACACCCGAATTTTCCCTGGAAGCTGAACGCTGGTGTTATCCGGTGATTGGTTGTGCCAGCTATCGGGGGTACTTTTCGCAATCGGCCGCCGAAAAATTCGCCGAGACCTTGCGCCAGCGGGGAATGGACGTGGTGGTGCAGCCGGTCCCGGCTTACTCCACGCTGGGCTGGTTTGATGACCCGGTCCCAAGCACGGTCATCTATTGGCCGGCGCCGCGCCTGGGCGGTCTCATTTTTCATGAGCTGGCCCATCAGCAGCTGTATGTTCCCGGTGACACGGCCTTCAACGAATCCTTTTCAAGCAGCGTTCAGCAGGCCGGTGTTGAGCGCTGGCTGAAGGCGGAGCGCACCGATGCGGAGTACGAGGCATGGCGACTGTCCGAGGAACGACGACAGCAGTTTGTGGAAATGCTCCTGACCATCCGTGAACGATTGATCGTCCTGTATGAGTTGCAGAAGAGCGAGCAGAAGATGCGCGAGCTCAAATCGGAGCTGTTCCAGCAGCTCCGCATCGACTACGGCTTATTGAAACTGAGTTGGGACGGTTACAAGGGGTACGACCATTGGATGCAACAGTCGCCTCTCAATAATGCGCGCCTGGCCTCCATCGCTACCTACGAGAACCTGACGCCCGCATTCCTGGAACTGCTGGCTCGCGAGGGTGGCGATATGCAGGCCTTTTACCAGGCCTGTGAACGACTCGCGGAACTGCCCATGGAGCAGCGTCACAGCCGTCTGCTATCGCTCCTGGAAAAGCCCCAGTAGTCCGTTCTCAGTTCCTGGTAACGCTGGCGCTGGGACTCGCTGCCCAAAAAGGCGGGAACCACGGTATCAATATCGGTCGGATGAATACCCAGCTCCTCAAGACCGTTTTTCCCGCACAGGCTGTCGATCTGCATCGACAGATAGTTGTCATAGGAAAATGGTTTGCCCGGCAGGATCTCCAGGGCCCTTGCCTGCATCCGTGACCCAAAGTCCCCGAGTCCTATCACGCGGGTGCCGCGGCCGAGGGTCTTGGCCGTATACTGCACCAGTTCTTTGAGGGTGAAAACGCGGGGTCCGCAGAGGTCGTAGTGCCTGCCGAAGGTCGCTTTGTCTTCCAGGGATTTTGCAAATGCCGCCACTACGTCCCCAACGAAAACCGGGGCGAATCGCGCGTCGGGACAAGCGAGGGGGAACAGGCCGGGCGCCAGTTGCAGCAGGTCCGCGAATCGATTGAAGAAGCTGTCCCCGGGACCGAAGATCACCGACGGACGAAAACTGGTGACGGCGGCGCTGGCACCGCCCCGGGTATGGGCACGGTTCTCCCCTTCACCGCGGGTGCGCAGATACTGGCTCACGCCGCTTCCCGCATTGGCATTGAGGGCGCTCATGTGCATGAGGCGTGGGACTCCGGCAGAACGGCAGGCATCCACTACCCGGTCTACCAGCTCCACGTGTATATGCCGAAAGGTGTCTTCTTTCCCAGCCTCGTTGAGGATGCCGATCAGGTTGATCACGGCATCGCAATCCGCGAATACGGGCTCTAATGTCCTGGCGTCCAGGGCGCCGGTCTGAACCAGTTCTACCGCCGGTAATACCTGAAGCGCCCGGTACCTCTGCGGGTGGCGGCTGACAATACGACAGGAATAACCCTCAAATGCCAGTTTCGCCACCAGATGCTGGCCGACGAATCCGGTTCCCCCGAGAATACAGATATTTTTTATTTTCATGCGATCCGCAACTCCATTCGTTGATGGATATAGACTATAGACGCAATCCCATGGGCGGCTCAATACCCCACAGGTAATGTTTTTAAACTAAAAACGGCAGCTGCAATTGATCGAGCTGAATTATCTGGCCATTTATCTGACCATCGGTCTGGCGGCCGGCGTAATGGCCGGCCTGCTGGGTATTGGGGGAGGCCTGATCATCGTGCCCGCCCTGGTCTGGGTCTTTGCAAGCCAGGGGGTCGATGCGGGCCAGCTTGTCCACTTGGCGGTGGGTACCTCTCTGGCTACGATCGTTCCGACCTCACTCTCATCGATCCGGGCCCATCATCGCAGGAACGCGGTTCGCTGGGAGCTTTTTGCCCTATTGACGCCCGGTATACTGCTGGGCGCCTGGGCGGGAGCCGAAGCGGCGGACCGATTGTCCAGCGTCTGGCTGCAGCGTGCCTTCGGGTGCTTCGCCCTGCTCGTGGGGCTGCGCATGCTGATCGGCGCAAAGGCAAAAGGGCGTTACGATCTGCCGGCCAGGCCCGGGATGACGCTGGGGGGCCTGGTGATCGGCTGCGTGTCCGCCGTAGTTGGTATCGGCGGCGGTTCCCTCACCGTGCCCTTTCTCACGGCCTGCCGTGTGCACATCCGCCAAGCCGTCGCCACCTCCAGTGCCTGTGGGTTACCCATAGCGCTGGTAGGTGCTATGGGTTTCATCTGGACCGGTTGGTTGAAGCAGGGCCTGCCGGCGGGGACTACCGGTTATGTCTACTGGCCCGCCTTCGCCGGCATTGTCATGAGCAGCGTGATGTTCGCGCCCGTTGGGGCCCGTTTCGCACATCGCATGCCGGTCACTCAGTTGAAACGGGTATTTGCGTTTTTTCTAATGATCGTCGGCACGAAGATGTTGATAGGCTAGCGATTTTTCAGGCGCCGGTACAACAACAGGTGTCCGTCGGTGTCACGGAGCGCCAGTCGACCCTTTTGAGTGGCGTATTCGTACTTGTTCGTGGTATTAGTGTGGGGGCTGTGCATGTACAAGGTCTTACCCCTTATGCGCAGTTTGCCTTGGCGGTACCGATCGCGGGTGACGTAGATGCGAAAGCGCCCATCGCGGATCATGAGGATTTCGCCGGATCTGCCCTCCCACACCCCATCCAGGGGAGACACTGGGCTGCGAGGCCGGGGCGGCATCAACTGCGCCGGGATCCGGGGGATGGCGCCGGGTGGGTAAGGAGAGGGGGAAAAGCCATCAAAGGTTTGTCGGGACCGGGACGAGGAGGCCCAGTCGTAATCGGATCCGGTCCGATCGGGATAGTCGTCGCGATCGATGAGGCCCATGCGGTCCATCATGTTCAGCATCCCATCCATGAAGGGCTTGGTCCGACGGTAATTGTCCGAGTCGTAGCCAGCCCCATGGGCCAGCGGAAGCAGGCCCAGGATGAGGACAACGCAGACAAATATTCTTTTCACTGTGGTCAGGTGCCTGGTCTCGGTAGATTCAGACGATTATCATATTGTACAGAGGCTTTCTCGAACTGCACGCAGATGATATAAACTATGCCCTCGGGGACCGGCAACGCGAATCCCGTGACGGGTCGACGTCCAGCAGCGATAAATCGGTAAGGATCCATGAGCAATCAGACTGAGGTAAAGATAGAAAGGCGGGTAGGCACCCAGGAGATGATCAACAAGCTGCTTGCGGAACGCCAGGAAATGCTGGTGTTGTTCTGCCAAGTCGCCAGTCTCGAGCCCTATACCCAGAGCAACCCGGTCAAGATGAAGTTGCAGCAGTTTTGCCAGGTGCTCGTGGATTACGTGGCCTTTGGTCATTTCGAGGTCTACGAGCGTATCGCCCAGGGAAAG
>JAUXGQ010000512.1 GCA_030621975.1 Gammaproteobacteria bacterium
AATTGCCGATGAGAATGACGGACTTGAGAGCCTCCCATTCTGGTCGTGAGCCTGTCTCGCCGAAGTTCTCCATAGTCGCCTTTTTTCAGCCGGTATTGTTGTGCAGGGGGGTGCACTCGAAGGTCGCCGAACCGTGAACGGGTGGCCTCGTCTGCGAACCCGTATTCTACATGGTTTATGGTTTCAAGGTGATTACGGCCTCAACGCTGACAAAATGAGCGAGCAGACGCACTGCCCGCTTTGGCCCGCTGCCCGCCGGGTTTAGCTCGGATATCTCACCGCAGAGGACGCAGAGAGCGCAGAGCTGTTTAAATTTAAGTGAAATTGAAATCTCGGGTGGGGTCGAGGGTGCTTACGCTTCGTGCTGGGAAACATACAGGGCTGTTCAGCCTAACGTGTCGATCTCTTTGCGTCCTCAGCGACCTCTGCGGTAAATTTCTGGGAAATCCAGGTTAACACTGGTGAGAAGCGCGGGTTAGGCGCCGGTCTCCGATTGCCGGTCCAGACGGCGATAACCGATGGCTTCGCTCAAGTGGTCGGTGTCGATGTCGTCCTGTCCCGCCAGATCCGCGATGGTGCGGGCCAGCTTGAGGACGCGGTAATAGGCGCGGGCCGAGAGCCCGAGACGCTCGATAGCCTGCTCGACCAGCTCCCGACCGGCCCGATCCAGACGGCAGTTCGCCCCGATCTGAGCACTGGTCAGGGCGTGATTAGGCGTGCCGTCACGGGCCAGTTGTCGTTGCCGTGCGGCGGCTACCCGTTGCCTGATCAGCGCGCTGGACTCAACCGCCCGTGAAGCGGATGCATGCAGCATGGCGGGTGGTACGCGCGGCACTTCGATATGCATGTCGATGCGATCCAGCAGCGGTCCCGATATGCGCCCCCGGTAGCGAATCACCTGATCCGCGGTGCACTGACAGCGTCCCCGTTCGTCCCCCAGATAACCGCAAGGGCAGGGATTCATGGCCGCGATGAGCTGGAAACTGGCGGGAAACTCTGCCTGACGGGCGGCGCGGGAGATGGTGATGCGGCCTGTTTCCATGGGCTCGCGCAGGACCTCCAGGACCCGGCGGTCGAACTCCGGCAACTCATCCAGGAACATGACCCCGTTGTGGGTGAGCGAGATCTCGCCGGGTCGCGGGTTGCTCCCGCCGCCCACCAGGGCGACCCCGGAGGCCGTGTGGTGGGGGCAGCGGAAGGGCCTTTGGCGCCAGCGCTTCAGGTCGAATCCCTGCTCGCTCACAGACAGCACCGCCGCGGTCTCCAGGGCCTCGGATTCAGTCATCGACGGCAGGATGCCCGGCAGCCGGCTGGCGAGCATGGACTTACCCGTGCCGGGCGGGCCGATCATCAGCAGGCTGTGCCCGCCGGCGGCGGCTATCTCCAGGGCGCGTTTCGCATGACTCTGACCCCGAACCTCGGCCAGGTCGGGCTGAGAAGTGGGCTCAGGTGAAGCGGATGCGCTCCTGAAGGCCGCCAGGGGCCGGGTCTGATTGAGGTGTTCACAGACGTCCAGCAGATGCCTGACCGTCAGGATCTCGAGTCCCGTCACCAGGGCGGCTTCCGGGGCGTTTTCCGCGGGCAGAAACAGGGCGCGCTGTGCATCCCGGGCCGCCAGCGCGGCGGGCAGGACGCCTTTGACCGGCCTCACGTCGCCGGACAGGGCGAGTTCACCCAGAAACTCGTACCTGTCCAGGGCCTGCGCTGCAACCTGTCCGGAAGCCGCAAGGACTCCCATGGCGATGGGCAGGTCGAAGCGGCCCCCCTCTTTGGGCAGATCCGCCGGGGCCAGATTGACGGTGATACGCCGGCGGGGAAATTTAAAGCGGGCCGTGAGCAGCGCACCGCGCACTCGATCCTTGCTCTCCTTTACCGCCATTTCCGGCAGCCCCACGATGGAGAGTGATGGCAGGCCGTTGGAAAGATGCACTTCAACGGTAACCAGAGGGGCCTGCACCCCGTTAGGGGCGCGGCTGAAGAGAACAGCGAGGGACATACCTGCCTTCCATGGTCGGGGTACGGTCAGCAGACCGTACATGTTCAATCCTGGGCCGGGATTTTCACCAGAGTTCGGCTCAGCCCTGGTCAGGGTTTGCTGGAAACCCAAGCCGGGTTCGGGGACGACTATTTCTTCTTGCGATCCTTGATCTGTTGCTCCAACTGGATGACCTGCCCCTGCAAGGCCTCCAGCTTTTCCCGGGTGCGCGCCAATACGGCTGTCTGGACATCGAATTCTTCACGGGTGACCAGGTCGAGTCGGGCGAGACCCGCTTCCAGCGTTGCGCGCAGGTTTCGCTTCACGTCGTCCTGCAGTATCCGCAGCCCCGAGGGCACGCTGTCTGCAAGCCGTTGGGCCAGATCGTCCAGATGCTTGGGATCTATCATGGGTACACACCTTAGCCGCCGGCGCCGGCCCTGTCCAGCCGGTGCCTCGTTTGTCGTTTGAAAGCCGCTTTAGACCATACGATTACCATTTGTGGGTAATGGCATGGCTTTAGACCCCGCCGGACCCCCTTGAAGTGTGTCACCAAAGCCACAGTTTATACGCTCTTGCGGTCTTTACGTCGGCATGCACAAAAAATGTGCAAATGCGCCCCATCTCTCCCAGGTTACGAACTGCTTTGGTGCGCCACGATTCAAGTCGGAGGCCAAGCGGTCTTAGGAAGACA
>JAUXGQ010000111.1 GCA_030621975.1 Gammaproteobacteria bacterium
CTTTTCCGCAGTAGGCATACTATTCTCGGACAGCCTCCTTGTAGGCTGGATGTCAGCCCGCCTCCTGTGTGAAGATTATAAAGATGAAGACTGTCTCTCTGAAAGAAGCCTGGGAGGGCGAGGCGGATTGCGTCAATTGCGCGATACGCACTACGGTGCTGTTCGCCGGCCTGCGCGAAGGCGATTTCGAGCGGATCCACAAGCCCATAGACCAGTTCACCCTGCCCCCCGGTTCGGTCCTGTACCGGTGCGGCGACGGCGCCGATTTCATGTTCACCGTCAGAACCGGTGTGGTAAAACTGGTGCAGTACCTGCCTGACGGCTCCCAACGCATCGTGCGTCTGGCCCGTGCCACGGACGTTCTGGGGCTGGAATCCCTGCTGGAAAAACGCTATCAGCACGACGCCATCGTACTCCAACCGACCGAGGTTTGCCGGCTTCCGGTGGACGTGGTCAAACGTCTCGGCGGAGAAAACCCTGCGCTCTACGAGGAATTGATGTCCCGCTGGCAACGGGCCCTCAGCGAGGCCGATGCCTGGCTCACCGAGTTGTCCACCGGCGCCGCCAAACAGCGTGTGGCACGGCTGCTGCTGCGCCTGGTTCGAGACGAAGAAGCCAGTGAGTGCGACCTGTTCAGCCGAGAGGACATGGGCTCGATGCTGGGGATTACTACCGAGACGACCAGCCGGACGATCGCGGAATTCAAACGAAAAAGCCTGCTGGTGGAGACCCATCCAAACCGTTTCCTTCTGGACATCCGCAATCTGGAGCATATAGCGGCGCATTGACAATTTTCAATGCGCACGCGTCGGCTCTTTACTTAGCATTTGGAAAGATTTCGGGAACCCTGGGGAAATTGCCGTGGGGACCCGTCTGCGGAGAATCGGAAATTGCAGGAACATACCAGACTGGAGAGCATTCCCGTCTTTTCGCTGGAGATGGAGAAAGGCGAAACCAGCTATCAGGATGTAGACCAGATCATCGCCTGTCTCAAGGCACGCATTGACGCCCATGAGATGGCGCGCTTTGTCGCTGTGTTTGATCACTACCAGCATACCAAAGGGCTGGAAAGCGGACGGATCGACCCGGCCATCCTGGACGCGAAAAATATCGTCTTCTGTTTCGGCATCACCCTGCCCGACCCCCAGGCAATGGCGTATCGCCCCCGCTCCATCGGTGTCGTTGAGCTCAAGCAAAGTTTTGTCATCAGTTTCCTGGAAGCACCCATGCCTGTAGCCAACGTGGTGATGGAACAGTGGGCCAGATCGCTGCACGACACTAGAAAATCCGTTGGGTAAGGATTGATTTCCCGTGCTTACTGGCGGAACATCACTCCTAGCCCGTTTAACACTGCAACAGGTTGCATGAATCTAAGGAGACTTCTCACCATGCCCAATCCCGGAAGCCTGGCCCGATCCATCGCGATTTTTCTGTTGTGCGTTCTCGTCTGGCCAACCTGGGCCAAGGATACGCCCCTGACTTACGACAGGATCGAATTTTCGGTAGTTTCTACACGGCAGGTGGAAAACGATACTCTCGTCGCAACCCTCTATGTTCAGCGGGAAGGCGAAGACACAGGCAAGCTCGTGGACGAGGTAAATCGCAGCATTCAGTGGGGACTGGCACAGGCCCGTAAATCGTCCGGGCTAGAGGTGCAGACACTGGACTATCACACCAGCCCCGTATATCGCAATCAGAAGCTGCAGGGTTGGCGCGTCAGGCAGTCGATGCGTCTGGAAAGCCGGGATTCTTCGCAGTTGAGCCAGATCATCGGGATATTGCAGGAGCGCCTCGCAGTGGGTTCCATTCAGTATGACGTTTCGCGCGAACGACGCAGTCAGGTGGAGAGCGAGCTGATCGGAGAGGCCATTAAAGAATTTACGAAACGCGCTGAACTGATTACAGCCCAACTGAAGCGTAACGGATACCGCTTGGTGAAAATGAACGTCGACACCTCCGGCTCACCACCTCCCCGGCGCGCGCCTCAACTCATGGCCATGCGGGCGCAGGCCACTGTCACCCCGCCCGCCCTGGAGGCAGGCACCCAATCCCTGCAGGTCCGTGTTTCCGGAACCATAGAGTTGAAACTGAATTAGCCCGATGACAGAATTTCCAGACAAGCTCCGGCTCAAGGGGCTCGCGGAAGAAGACATCTACTTTGCGAAACGGGATCGCGAGTTGATTCAGGCTCTGCGGGAGAAAAGACTGTCAGAGTCTGCCCACTGCCCGTCCAAAAAACACAAAAAGCTCGCCCGGTCGTTTGAAAAGAAATTCCACAAGATTACGAGCAAGCTTCAGAATAAGAGACGCAAACGCTTCAAGGCTTACCGGCAGTTGCTGGAAAAAATACTGAAGGTGTGCACTCAAAGATAATTGTCCTCCACCAGCTTTTTGATCCGGTCTGACGCGTCCGCGCCGAATCGGTGATAGGTCTCCATCATACGCGCCGCCTGTGTGGCCCAGTGTTCGCGACCGACTTCCGCAATGGTCCCAAGGGCTTCCAGGTCACCGCTGTTGCGCCATTCCTCATAGGCTCCCCCTAAACCTGGAAAGATCGTTTTACGCATGTGGTTCAGGTTGCCCAGATAAAAATGGATGGAAGCCGCGCGACCCTGCCTCACCAGTTCCGGCAGGGTGTTCATACAGTCAGCCAGATGATCCCGCACCGCTCGAGCCATCAACTCGGCGGGGGTATTGCACAGGGCCAGCAACATCTCATTCCATGTGTCCCCCAGCAGCCGCCCCGCCTGGTATTCCCCTATTTCGTGCAGCAGCACCGCCTGCAACTCGGTTTCGGTCATGGCGTCCAGGGAGGCTTCCAGTCCGCTTTCGAAGTCATAACAGGCCAATGCCCTTCCCAATGCATTATCAGGCCGGTTCCAACGCCAGCCTTCGAGTTTCTCCCAAAGCATGCGGCGCAGGGACTCGCGGCGGATATAAACCGTTTTGCCGTTCGTCATCGCCGGCGGGGCGGACAGGTCCCGGGCATACTCTTCATTCGCCACAAACAACGAATACCCTTCGGATTGCTGATGCTTTTCCAGGCCCCCCAGAAAAAAATGAGGCTTTGCGCTGCGCCCGAGACCGCTGCTGTACACCAAACCAATGTGCCGCAGAGCCTGATTGATGTCCTCGGCGGCAAAGGGATCGTAGCTGCGGCCTTCGATCAACAATGGTTCGAAATCGGCTTCGTCCAGGCTTTCCCAGAGACTCTCACGTTCCACCAGCCAATCCCCGATAGCATCCCGGGACAGGCTGGCTGAAAATGGCAGCCCCTTTTCCCAACGGAAATACTCGCGCATCTTCATCAGATAGGTACAGAGGGTGTAATCGGTGCCGTGGCGCGCGTCTGAAATATGGCAGTTGCGTTGTACCGTATCCGTCAGGCCTGAAAGCGCACTTTTTTCCATGTTCATCGACCGCTGGGTTAGACGAAGCAGCAGACAGGGTGTCGCGATTCCGCGAAAAAACCCGAAGATCTACCACCGGGATCAGGGTATCAACAATTTCGATTTCCCAGTAAAATACTCTACTATAGAACGGTAGCATGGCCCAAGGGCCCTGCCAACCCTATAAACCTTATCAAAATGGGTAGCTTTCTAACGAAAGCCGGATTTGCCCCACTGCTATTTTGGAGTCCGAAGCATGGCACTGCGTATAAAAAGCCATTGGCACAATGAAGAACAAGACAGGTCTTTGGACGAGATTGCCGGTGCGATCGCTTTCATTGCGTGGAAGATTGCCCTGAACAAGACCATCAATCTGCACGGTGAGGATTTTGTATATGGCAACGACGAGCAGCGCATCGCGGTAATTGCGGAGTACCTGTTCTTCCAGATACAGATCGCCGACCGGCTGGTCAGCGGAATGCTGGACGAGCGGCAACGGCGAAAGCTGATCACCGCGCTTGCGGTGCGTTTAGCCGGGTATATTCAGGATAACAGCACAGAGTTGTTTGGGACGGGGGATTTTGGGAAGGCCTTCATCGCCAAATTGAACCAGCGGTCGGCTGATTACTGTGAACTGGGATTTACCGACGAGGGACCGAGTTACCCTTTCCTGAGGCACCTGGGTTACGAAATCCAGGGTGTGATGGGAGAGCGTCACGAAAACCGCTGGGTCATCGATCAGGTCATGGATCGAGATGGCCCTGAGGTTTCCCGACAGCTGACTCGAGCCGTCACGGACCTGTTTGAATAATCCAGCCGTCGCGAGCCCTAAGGGCGAGGCGCCCCGCCCTTTTTGCTCCAGCTACCGATAGCAGGACGGACTCAGTCCTTTTTCACCCAGTTGCCGAAGTTCTCGGCGGTCTTCTCTTCACCATCCGAGTAACCCGCCTCGTAGGGGTCGGTGACGCGTTGCTCCTCGCGCTTGGGGTTCATCAAAAAGCCGGCTTGCCAGCCTTGAATGTATTCTTCGTCGACACCCATCTGCTCCATCTTGGTCACGGCGTCGTAATAGGTCTGGTCCATAATGGGTCTCCGCTTCTCAACAAAGTAAAACTAGCCTGTAATTTTCACATACAGCGACTTTTTTCGGCAAGCCTCGCTCTGAAGTCAAGTAAGCTTGCCTGCCCCCCCTTCCCTGCGTCTCCCCGGCCTCCGCGCCGTCTACTCCAAGCCGCTTGCGGCGTTAGAATACTCGGTTTTTCTGATAGCTTCCACTGCCAATTTCGGGGCCCGCGAAATATACTGTAAGCAGCCTTTCGATCATCGTTGGAGTCCTCATGCGCCCCGCCCAGCTTCTGTCCGTTCTCAACCGCGAATTCACAAGTACCCGCGAAGGCTATCATACGCCCGTAATGTTGTGGGGACCGCCGGGAGTGGGAAAATCCCAGATGGTGGCCCAGATTGCTGCCCGGCACAGGGTTGCGGTTACTGACATCAGGCTGTCGCAGATGGAACCCAGCGATCTGCGTGGCATCCCCTTTCGGGTCGGCGAACACGTGGAATGGGCCGTCCCCGCCCTGCTGCCGGACAAGGAGCGCCATGGTCCGCAGGGCATCCTGTTTCTGGACGAGATAACCTCCGCCCCCCCCGCGGTCTCGGCGGCCGCCTATCAGTTGATCCTCGACCGGCGCCTCGGCGCCTATCAGGTACCCGAAGGCTGGGCCATTTTCGCCGCCGGAAACCGGCAGGGTGACCGCGGGGTTACCTACACCATGCCCGCACCGCTGGCAAACCGCTTTTCCCACTTCGAGGTGGAAACCAACCTGGATGACTGGGCCACCTGGGCATACGCCAACGATATCGATGAACGTGTCATCGCCTTTCTCCGGTTCCGCCCGGAGTTGCTGTTCGATTTCGATCCAGCTCATAACCCGGTCGCCTTTCCCTCCCCGCGTTCCTGGGAGTTCGCCCATCGTGGCCTGCAGAAGTTCGAGGGACACCCGGAACTGCTGCAGGGGACCCTGCAGGCGTGCGTGGGACCGGCCGCCGGTGTGGAACTCCATGCCTTTATCAAAAGTCTGGATAAGATGCCGGACCTGGACCGGATCGTCGCTGGCGAGGAAGTTCCGGTACCCAAAGAAATCGATCTTCAATATGCCGTGGCGGCGGCACTCGTCGGCCGCGCCATCCGTAGCCGCGGCAGCGATGACAATCGCAGGGTATACGGCCATATCCTGGATTACGCCCGGCGTTTTCCTCAGCGTGAAATGGGAGTCATGATGGTCTCGGATATGCACCGCGCCATCGGTCAGGCGCTGTTCGAAGTGCCGCAGTTCGCACAATGGGCCCAGTCGATTTCCGATGTCGTGCTGTACGAGTGAGACAGGAATCAGCTTGAATCTGGAAGGCATCGAAACAAAGCTTGTCGCCGCCCGAACGCGTCTGATCCTGGACAAACCTTTTCTGGGAGCGCTGGTATTGCGCCTGCCCGTGGTGGCGGCGAAACCGGAGTGGTGCCCGACCACGGCCACCGATGCGCGCAAGTTCTATTACAACCCCCGGTACATTGCGGGACTGAGCATGCCCGAGACTCAGTTCATACTCGCCCACGAGGCCTTGCACTGCGCGCTCTCTCACTTCGCCCGTCGTCAACACCGGATCAAGCTCCGCTGGGATCAGGCCTGTGATCTCGCCGTCAATCCGCTGCTGGTAGATGACGGACTGCAACCGCCCCCCAATGCCCTGATCGTGGATGAGTTCAAGGGCATGACCGCCGAGGAGATCTACCCTTGCCTGGATGACTCCTTTCAGGACGAACCCCTGGACCGGCA
>JAUXGQ010000382.1 GCA_030621975.1 Gammaproteobacteria bacterium
ATACACGACAGCCGCACCCTCGATCTTTTCGCCGAGGAACAGTCGCCGGTCGGCGCCACCGATGGCGTGACCTGGCCTGACGGGCGGCGTTTTCCGCTGAACCTGGACGCCGGTAAGGTTCAGGATGTCGTATTGCCTGACCTGCGCACTGCCCGCTCGCCCCTGATCGTCGCGGGCTATGCGTCCCTCGACCGCTTGATCGATTTCGTGGCCGACTGTGCGAGCGATAGCGGACCGCGGTTGCTCGTCGGGCACGAACCCTATCCTTCGCGGCGTGAGCGCTTCGAGCTCGCCGGCTTCTCGCTGCCGGGCGAGGTGGAAAGGTATTGGCTGCAGCGTGGCATATCCCTGCACCTCAGCGCCAAACTGCTGCACTTCATTCAGCGCTTGCGGGACGGGTCGGTGCAGGCCCGCTACCTCGCCGGAGGTGCGGCGCTGCACGCCAAGATCTACCTGGGCGAGGACGGGGCGACCCTGGGCTCGAGTAACTTCACCGAATCGGGCCTGCGCCTGCAGCTGGAGGCGAACGTGCGCTTCAGCGCCAGCCAGGACAAGGCCCGATACGCCGAGCTGCGCCGGATCGCTGAAAACTACTGGGCCATGGGGCGGGATTACCGTGATGAGCTTATCGCCCTCCTGGAGCAACTGTTACGCGTCGTCGGCTGGCAGGAGACGCTTGCGCGCGCCTGTGCCGAGCTGCTGGAAGGGGAGTGGGCGGAAAGCTATCTGCGCGGCGACTACCTGGCGGATGTCGCTAAGCTGTGGCCCTCACAGCGCCAGGGCATAGCCCAGGCGCTGTACGTGTTGTCGCAACAGGGCAGCGTCCTGGTAGCCGATGCGACGGGTTCCGGTAAGACCCGTATGGGGGTGCATCTGATCGGGGCCGTGCGCGACCAGATACTGCGCAAGGGACGTCTTCGCCAGGGCAAGGCGATCATGGTCTGCCCGCCGATGGTCGAGGCGTCCTGGGAGATGGAATCCCATCTTTCTGCCGTGCCCATGGACATCTACTCACACGGCAAGTTGAGCCACCGCCGCAGCCGGCGTCATGAGTTGACCCTGGAGGCCCTGCGAAGGGCCCAGGTGCTGTGCGTGGACGAGGGGCACAATTTCCTCAACTTCAAGTCCCAGCGCACCCAGCATCTGTTGCGCAATATGGCGGACCACGTGCTGCTGTTTACGGCCACGCCCATCAACAAGAGCGTGATCGATCTGCTGCGCATCGCGGACATGCTGGGCGCCGACAATCTCGAGCCCTCGACCCTCAAGGCCTTCAAAAAGATGCTGGGGGTCAGGAACATCAATCGCTCCCTGACAGAGGCCGAGATCAACGCATTGCGCGGGGAGGTGCAACGCTTTACGGTGCGCCGCACCAAAAAGGTATTGAATACGCTGATCGAACGAGATCCGGAGCAGTATGTGGACAAGCACGGCCGGCCGTGTCGATTTCCCCGTCACAAACCCCTCATCTATGCCCTCGAAGAGCCCGAGGCCGATCGGGAAATCGCCGCACGCATCCGGGCACTTGCGGATGGCCTGAAAGGCGCAACCCATTTCGTGCGCCGGATCGAGATGCCGGAGGTATTACGCATTCAGGGCATTACCGAGGAAGGATTCCTCCGGGGACGCCTGAATTCCGCGAACAGACTGGCGCGTTATGTCGTGACCGCGTCCTTGCGTTCCTCCCGCGCGGCCCTCGCAGAACATCTGGTGGGTACGCAGCAGGCGGTACAGGATTTCTCCGTCGAGAGTTTCCGCAAGTCCAACCCGACGGGAAACGTCCTCGGCACCCTGCGCGAGATCGCCGGCCGGCCGCCGGAGAATGGACTGTCCATCGAACTGCCGGATTGGTTGGCGGATCCGGCGGCGCACCGCAACGCCTGTGAGCAGGACCGGGCGATCTATGCGGAGATCTACAAACTCAACCTCAGCCTCAGCGATCAGCGGGAGCAGCGAAAAGCCGCTCACCTCGTAGAACAGCTCAAGAAGCATGCCCTCGTGCTCGCCTTCGACGGACGCCTCATCACCCTGGCGGTGATCCGACAGGCGATCCAGCGGCTGACCGATAAGGTGCGGGTCATCGTCGCCACCGGAGAGGCCGATTCGGAGCGGGCCGAGGCCCTGGATCTGTTTCAACTGGGGTCGAAGCAAAAGCGCCTGATCGGTCTGTGTTCCGACAGCCTTTCGGAGGGAGTAAATCTTCAGCAGGCGTCCGTGCTGGTGCACCTGGATATGCCGACGGTGGTGCGCATCGCGGAACAGCGTGTGGGTCGCGTGGACCGCATGGACAGCCCCCACGAGGTCATCGTGGCCTGGTGGCCCGAGGACGCGCCTGAATTTGCGCTATCCACCGACGAGCGGTTTATCGAGCGCTATGAGACCGTGGAAAGCCTGCTCGGATCGAACATGCCTTTGCCCGACCGCATGCAGCGGCATGGCAGGCCGGTGGATCCGAAGACCCTCATCGAGGAGTATGAGCGGCAGGCGGAGCTCGGCTCCTGGGATGGCATCCAGGATGCCTTTGAACCGGTGCGTGCGCTGGTCGAAGGGCGAGACAGCCTGGTCGACACCAAGATCTACGCGCATCACCGAAGGATAACGGAGCCGGTGCTGTCGCAGGTCAGTGTCGTCGGGTCAAAGAGTCCCTGGGCCTTTTTCTGCCTTACCGGAGGCGCCTTTGGCGCCCCCCGCTGGGTATGGTTGTCGGGTCTGACGGCGGCGCCCGTCACGGAACTGGGCAAGGTCTGCGCCAAGTTGCGGGGGCGGTTAACCCCCGACACCGTAGATCTTCGTTTCGACGAAGATGCCGCACACTTACTCACGCGTTTTCTCGATCGTCTGGATGCCGCAGAACGCTCCCTGTTACCGCGGCGCAAACAGCGGGCGCTGGACGAAATGGCCGTGGTCGTCGGCAAGCTTGCCGAGACTGCGGCCCAAGAGCAGAAGCAGTTGGAGGTCGAGCACCTGAACAACATCAGCCGGATGCTCGATCGCACCCTAGCGGATTATCAGCCGGACTGGGACGAGGTGGCCGGCCGCTGGCTCGATGTGATCCGCCCGGTATGGTTTGAAATGCTGACCCAGCGCAGGCGATCGCGCCCCTTGTTACTCAGGGACATTCGCAGCGAACTCCTGGCGCGCGACGAATGGCTTACCAGGCAGATCCTGGAGAAGTTCAGGGAGTTTCCGATCCTTCCCGGCCCCGAGGAGCGGATAAAGGCTTGTATCATTGGTGTGGGTTGAGGCGATCGCGGCGTCAGACCCTGTTCCAATCAGTTGCGGCGGTCCGACCGCTTCCGCCAGGATGGACCAGATTCCAGGGATAAGGGGTCAGTACCGAATGGCACTGACTTAAGCGGAATCGTTATATAAAAATACTACTTTCGTCATTCCGGCGCAGGCCGGAATCCAGAAATAACGGCTATTATCGGCACGACTGGATCCCGGCCTGCGCCGGGATGACGGCGGTTTTGGCTTAAGTCAGCGCCATTCGGGTCAGAGAATAATTCTCACTGTCGGGTTACGCTTTGCTAACC
>JAUXGQ010000109.1 GCA_030621975.1 Gammaproteobacteria bacterium
AAAAGCCATCAGGAGAGTTTGGACAACAGCACTCCGGCCGCGAGGGCGGAACCGATCACACCGGCTACATTCGGTCCCATGGCGTACATGAGCAGAAAGTTCTGCGGGTCTTCCTCCAGCCCGAGTTTGTGCACCACGCGGGCAGCCATGGGCACGGCAGAAACTCCCGCTGCACCGATCATGGGGTTGATGGGGTTGCGGCTCATCCAGTTCATGAGTTTAGCAAACAGGACGCCGGCTGCCGTTGCTACGGCAAAGGCGAGGATGCCGAGTACAAAGATCTTAATGGTATCCAGGGTCAGGAAGTGGGCTGCAGAGGTCTTGGCACCCACGGTAACACCAAGGAGGATAGTGACTATGTCGATCATCGAACTTTGGGCGGTCTTGGCCAGCCTCGCGGTAACCAGTGATTCCCGCAGGAGGTTACCAAAGAAGAGCATACCCAGCAGGGGTATACCGCCGGGGCAGAGAAAGGCCGTCAACAGGAAGCCGACGATGGGGAAGATGATCTTTACGCGCTGGCTGACCGGTTTGCTGTGAGTCATGCGGATGAGGCGTTCTTTCTTAGTGGTCAACAGACGGATAATTGGAGGTTGAATAATGGGCACCATGGCCATATAGGAGTAGGCCGCGAGTGCCACCGGTCCCAGGAGGTGAGGTGCGAGTTGTGAAGCGGTGAAAATTGCCGTCGGCCCGTCCGCGCCGCCGATGATCCCAATGGCGCCGGCTTCCTGCGCCGTGAAACCCAGCGCTACGGCGCCGAGCAGACTGCCGAAGATGCCGAACTGGGCGGCAGCCCCTAGAAACATGGTCCGGGGATTCGAAAGCATGGGCCCGAAGTCTGTCAGCGCCCCTATACCCAGGAAAATGAGCGGCGGGAAAAAACCCGCCAGGCCCACGCCGGCAAACAACCACCAGAAAACACTGGCGTTGTGCACATCCTGTTTTGCCAGGCTCCAGATTTCCGGATAGCGCGAGTCCTCCCGCAGTTCTTCGACAAGAAGCTTTCTCCCCTGACCATAGCTGATGATCGAAGCCGGCTGTGCTTCGCTGCGGGCATCCAGCACGCTGTGAAGATTGACCATGATGGCCCTGCCCTGCTCCACCAGATCGTAGCCGTGCAGGTGAGATTCCATACGTTCGATCCTGGAGAATTTAATGGAATCGGAACGTGTGATCAGACGCATGAGTTTTTCATGACCCCAGTTGTTGCCGGCTGCGTGGGAATTTTCCTCTCCGCCTCCGGGGATCGATGTCATTTTCTTCCATGCCTCTTCCTGACTGTAGCGCTTTCCATCGATGACCACCTTTTCGACTTCTATGGCATAGTAGGCTATGTCATGCTCGCTGACGGGCCCGTCGTAGACGCCGACGGAGAGTTTACTGGTGTCGTAGGGGATGTTGCCGATCAGGATGCCGAATCCTATCGGCACCAGCAGCAGGGGTTCGAATTGCTTCTTTATTGCGAGGAAAATGAACAGCAGCCCGATCAGTATCATCACGGCGTTGGTCCAGTGAAACTGGCCAAAGCCGGAGTCCATCAGGTAATTGGTCAACGTCTCAAGCATTTCTTAGCCCGATTTGGTATTTTTTGGGTGTTTCGTTCCGGGGAATACCGGAGGTCGATTGCCGCGATATGCCGCCACGCCTGATTCTCAAACAAGAGGATGTGGGGACCATGGCGAATGTCCATCTTTCAGATGGTTACTCGAATTCGATAAGCGTTTGGCCGGTTGTCACAGTGTCTCCCGTGGCTACGGATATCGATTTGATCACCGCGTCACGCGGACTCTTGATAGGAGTCTCCATCTTCATCGCGTCCAGGATGATGAGCACGTCGTTGGTCTTGACTTTCTGCCCCGGCTTGACCTCGACCGCAGAGACGCTTCCGGCAATCGGACTGACCACCTGTGCGTCATCACCAGCGACAGGGGCATGGGATGGCGCAGCTCTGGCCGGTGGCTGTGGCGCCGGTGTCACGGGCACGTGATGATGTGCCGAGGGGGTAGCGTGCAGAGATTCGAGGACGGGCTTCTGTATACTGTCATCGATCACTTCGACGTCTACTTCATAACGAATGCCTTGAACGGTAATCAGTAGCTTCATGGTTTTTGTTTCGGTTCGATATTGAATCGAGATGGTATCAGTAGGTCTTGCGCCTGTGCGACATGTGCAGTTCAGCACGGCCCTGATGTACCCAGGCGTGGTCACTGATGTATTCTTCCTCTAAGAATCTGACGCGATAAACACGAGCCCGCGCGCCCAGGGCCGCAGTTGCTGCGGCCGTCAGAATGGCAATCAATTGATCGTCGAAAAGCGGTTCATCGGGCTTTACCCCAGCCTCTGCATCCTTGGGTTCGGCTTTCTCTACAATAGCGGGGGGCCGATCCAGGATACGCTTCAGCAGCACGATCGCACCCAGCAACAGAGACAGGGCCGCAAACACTACGGTCATGCCGACCATCATTAGAATAAATCCGTCGCTCATAGCTGCCGATATACAGTCATATCATCAAAAGACAAACATCCGCGCATGTAAACCGAAAAGGGCATCAAAGGCAGACAAGACACATCAAAGCGGGATCAGTCCGTGTTTTTTCTCGGGTCTGAGTTCCCGCTTTGTAACCAGCGATTCCAATGCCAGCGTCAGATAACACCGAGTCTCGGCCGGCTCGATGATGTCATCTACCATGCTGCGAGCGGCCGCCATGTAAGGGGTACTGAAAGTATCGCGGTAACGTTCGATCAGTTCCTTTCGTGTTGTCTCCTTGTCCTCTGCTGCCTCGATTTCCTTACGAAACACGATGCTGGCAGCACTCTCCGCACCCATCACGGCGATCTCGGCGGTTGGCCAGGCGGCGACACGGTCCGTTCCCAGATCCTTGCCGCACATGGCCAGGTAGGCACCGCCATAAGCCTTGCGGCACACGATGGTGATCTTCGGCACGGTCGCGGACGAATAGGCAAAGAGCATCTTGGCGCCGTGTCTGATGATTCCGCCGTACTCCTGCTCCACGCCCGGCATGAATCCCGGTACATCGACGAATGTTACCAGTGGAATGTTGAAGGCATTACAGAATCGAATGAAGCGCGAGGCCTTATCCGACGAATTGATGTCCAGGACACCGGCCTTGCACATGGGGTTATTGGCGACGATTCCCACCGGACGCCCCACGATACGTGCAAAACCTACTATGATGTTTGGCGCGAAGCTGCTCTGTACTTCGAGAAAATCCGCATGATCGACGACACCGGTGATGATCTCGTGCATATCGAAACCACCCCGGGGATTGTCCGGGATAATATCGTTGAGTCGGTCGTTCGCGGTAATCGTTTTCTTGTAAGCCAGAACGGGAGGATCCAACATGTTATTGGATGGGAGGAAGGAAAGCAGTTTCTTGCAGATCTCCGCCGCATGGTTGTCGTCATCGGCGATGAAGTGAACCACACCGGAATAGCCCATCTGCGCCTGTGGTCCACCCAGGTCTTCAGCCGAAACCTCTTCTCCCGTCACCTGGCGAATCACGCTCGGTCCTGTAATGAACATCTGCGCGTGCCTGGTCTGAATAATAAAGTCCGTCAATGCCGGGCTGTAGGCGGCCCCGCCCGCGCAGGGTCCACAGATCAGGGAGATCTGCGGCACCACGCCGGAGAGATTCACGTTGTTGAAAAAAATGCGTCCGTACGCCGCCAGACTGTCTATACCCTCCTGTATGCGCGCGCCGCCGGAGTCGTTGACGAACACGAACGGGCTGCCGGTCTTCAGAGAATTTTTCATCATTGCGACGATCTTGTTGCAATGAATTTCGCCCGCGGCCCCGCCTGCCACGGTAAAATCCTGGCTGGCAATGTGTACGAGCCGACCGTCGATGGCCCCGCAACCCGTCACCACGCCATCAGCGGGGAGATCCTTGGTATCCATCCCGAAATAGGTGCATCGGTGTTTGGCGAAGGCATACTGCTCCTGGAAACTGCCGGGATCCAGAAGCAGACCTATACGCTCGCGGGCGCTCAGTTTGCCCCTGTCATGCTGAGCCTTGGTACGCTTGGCGCCACCACCCATGGCAATTTCTTCACGCCGATCGTTGAGTTCCTGGATCCGATCGGCCATCGTCTTGAAACGGGATCCCCTGTCCCTGGCGGTTGGATTGTCATCGGATATGGAGTTCATAACATGGTTATCCTGAGCTTGACTCGTACGGCTGTTTCGGTACGCCAAACAGGGGTGTGCAGAAATCGGTTAAGTCAAACCGCCAAGCCCTTCACATAGGCACCAGGTGCCGGTTCCAGTTCGGGGAATTCGTCACTACCGGTCCGTTTCGGCGCGTCGATCATCGCCCCGCCCTGTCGCTTAAGCCACGCACTCCAGTGAGGCCACCAACTGCCCGTTACCCGCTCCGCATTGTCCAACCAATGATCAGCGCCCCTGCCCAACTCACCATTGCGCCAGTAGTTGCGCTTGTTCTTGGCCGGAGGGTTGATCACGCCGGCGACGTGACCGCTGGCCGCGAGCACGAACTCGATCGGACCCTTGACCAGTTCGGTCGAAGTAAAAGTGGTTTTCCACGGCGCAATGTGGTCGTCTATGGTAGAGAGAAAATAGGCCGGGGCATCTATCTTGCCAAGATCCAACTTCACGCCACACAACTCCAGGTCGCCGGGCTTGGCCAGTCTGTTCTCCAGATACATATTGCGCAGATACCAGGTATACATGTGCGCAGACATGTTGGTGGAGTCGCTATTCCAGTAGAGGATATCGAAGGGCGGCGGCGTCTTACCCTTCATGTAGTTGTTGATAACATAATTCCAGATCAGCTCATTGGCGCGGAGCATGGCAAAAGTCTGGGCCAGCTGTTTTCCAGGCATTACCCCACCGTCTTTCAGCTTCCGCTCGTGCTGGCGGACCTGAGACTCATCGATGAACACCCTCAATCCCCCCGGATCGGAGAAGTCCATCAGGCTGGTAAAGAACGTGGCTGAGGCCACGGGTTTCCTGCGCCTGGCCGCCAACACTGCCATGGTCGTCGCCAGCATGGTGCCGCCGATACACCATGACACTGCATTAGTTTTCTTGGCTCCGGTAATTTTACGCACCACATCGATCGCCTTGATGGTCCCGTTCTCAACGTACTCATCCCAGCGGCGGTCGCCCATGGTCTCATCGGGATTGTGCCAGGAGATAACGAACACGTTATTCCCCTCCTCCAGGGCATAGCGGACAAAAGAATTCTTTTCCTGCAGGTCGAGGATATAGTACTTATTGATGCACGGAGGCACGATCAGCATAGGCAGTTCGTTGACCTTGTCCGCCAGTGACCGGTAGTGAATCAACTGCATCATTTCATTTTCGAAAACCACCGAACCAGGCGTCGTCGCCAGGTTCTTACCGACCTCGAACATGGATTCGTCGGTCATACTGATGCGTCCTTTCTTCATATCCTCCGTCAGGTTCTTCAGCCCATGCAATAGATTCTGTCCCTTGCTTTCGACGGTTTCCCTGACCACATCAGGGTTGGTCAGCGCAAAGTTGGTCGGCGAGAGGGCGTCGATAAAATGGTTTGTATAGAATGCGCACTTATGCCGGGTATTGTCATCGAGCGTAGATTCGTCGATACGATCTATCAGCCAGCGGGAGGTCAACAGGTAAGACTGTTTCAGATAGTTGTGGACCGGGCTATTCTGCCAATTATCCGAGGAAAAACGGCGATCGGTCTTGTGCGGCGTTACCAAGTCCTCTCCGGACAGCGAGAATAGCGATGTCCAGAGTTCGGTATGCTTTAGATAAAAATCCGTAGCCATCTTGAACCAATCGTCGCTTTCCACGGTGCGCGTCATGATCGTGCTCCAGGCGTTGGTGAACTGCAACACCATCTCCTGGGATTCAGCCACGGAGAAGTCCTTGACCAGCTTGTGACTCTCCTTGGTAAAATGATGGAATACGGCGTGGGGATTCTGCTCACTCATTTTTCTGCCTCACATTTTGCTTGACCAGTGTTCGGCCAGAAACGCTAACCCTTTGAAAGGCAACGAATAATCTGACCATAACAAGATGAAAACTCCAGTAAATCCTGGTATGCTTTTGAACTTAGGGCTCGCTTCAAAATTAATTCGCATTTTGGAACGCCGATCTATCCCGCCCAGCTGCGTTGTTCGTCGCTTAAATAGGCTAGCTATTCGCACTCCTCTCGCCTTGCTGGACGGGCATCTCGACGCCCCAAAATGTGAATT
>JAUXGQ010000223.1 GCA_030621975.1 Gammaproteobacteria bacterium
CATTTCGGTCAGATTTCCCGATCATTTTCGTTAAATAGAACGGGCTATTCGCCTCAAATGATCGAAAAATCTGACTCAAAATCGCTTTCCCTCGCGACGGCCCCTATTCTCGGACAGGCTCCTAGGGCGGGCACGCTGTTTCTGCCCACCACTACAATCGGGGACAGATTTATTTTTTGAAAAAAATAAATCTGTCCCCAGGTCTACTGTCCGGTTTTTGCTTCTGCACTGTCGGCTCCACCGAGCACCTGTTCCATACGAGTGGAAATCTGCCGCAAAAGCTCTACTAAACGACGGAGGTCGAATTTCCTATCGTCCCTCAAGAGGGATGTGAGCCTTGCCTTCTCCTCCTCTGATAGAAGCTCGGAATCGTACTTGATAGGCTCCAGTTCCACATCGTGATGACCGTTTGCCTGAAGAAGAAGATTAATGATCTCTATGACGTTATTCTGGAAGTATCGCCTTGTCGTACGCCTCAGAAGCTCTTCTCTGAGTCCCTCGATGATCGTTTCCACACGGCAGTATTCAGGCGGCAGGAGTTCTTCGTCGGGGACTTTCTCCTCCCAGCTCAAGTGGGCCTCGATTAACTTCAACAACTTTTTTTGTCTGCGCTTCATTCTGCAGCTAAAGCACGTACGTTTCTGCCAGCAAATACATTCGTGGAGTATAGACGATATAGATGTCTCCCCCTTTTCACCCGAATCGAGGACTGCTATCGATGACGGACACCTCAAAGTCGCAAGCTATGCCGCTGAATTCACAGGTAAAAACGGGGGCGTCTATAAATAAAGGGTAAAATATTTGGGGCGTTGATTTCGACGTTTCACAGTATTAGGAATCGAAATCGCACAAGGGCACCGGAAAAGTCAATTTACATTAGACAGGCAATGTCGAGTACAAGGTTCGGTCGAGTTAACTTCAGAGGTAGGCTGGGGCTCGCCCCAGCTCTTTTTTTCGCGAGCCAGTACGCAGCAAAGCTGGGGCAAGCCCCAGCCTACGTTTGCCGTTTGATGCGGGTGGGCTATCAACGTTAAATTCTTTGTCATTTTGCACAAGACTTACAGACTAAGGGACTATACACTCCTGTACACTAGTGCTGGGGTTGGGGAGAGAGGTTGATGTCATCGATCACGAAACGGGAGAAATGCTGTGGGACAAAGATTGCTATTGCATCTACTCGGACTTGTAGCGTTGGCTGCAACCTCGGTTCAGTCACTTGCGGCGACCGACAAGCCCAACATTCTCGTCATCATGTCCGACGACGTCGGCATCACCAATATCAGCGCCTACAGCCGGGGAATGGCCGGGTACCACACGCCCAACATCGACCGTATCGCCAACGAAGGCATGATGTTCACCGACTACTATGCGGAGCAGAGCTGCACCGCAGGGCGCTCTGCGTTTATCACGGGTCAGCACCCGGTTCGTACCGGCCTGACCAAGGTGGGTTTTCCGGGGGCTGAACTGGGTATCCAGAAGGAAGACCCGACTTTGGCCGAATTGCTGAAGAACCACGGCTACGCTACCGGTCAGTTCGGCAAGAACCATTTGGGCGACCGCAACAAATACCTGCCCACGGTACATGGTTTCGATGAGTTTTTTGGCAACCTCTACCACCTCAACGCCGAGGAAGAACCCGAGAACCCGGACTACCCCAAGGATCCCGCCTTCCGGGCGGAATTCGGTCCGCGTGGCGTGCTCGACTGCGTGGCAACGGATAGCGACAGCGGCGAAGTGGATCCCCGCTTCGGCCCCATGGGCAAGCAGAGGTGCACTGACACCGGACCGCTGACCAAGCAGCGCATGCAGACGGTGGATGAAGAGTTGCTCGACCGGACGGTGCAATTTATCAAAAAGAATCATGCCGCCAACAAGCCCTGGTTTGCCTGGGTCGCTACCTCGCGCATGCATTTCTATACCCACCTCAAGCCGGAGAGTGAGGGCGTCACCGGTCTGGGGATCTTTGCCGACGGCATGGTCGAGCACGACGGCCACGTGGGGCAGCTGCTCGACCTGCTGGAAAAGCTGAACATCGCCGACAACACGATTGTGGTGTATACGGTGGACAACGGCCCCCATTACAACGAGTGGCCGGACGGCGGTCTCTCGCCCTTCCGGGGTGAGAAAAACACCAATTGGGAAGGCGGCTACCGCGTACCCGGGTTCGTCCGCTGGCCGGGCAAGATCGAGGCCGGACGCATATCCAACGAGATCATGTCCATGCAGGACTGGGTCCCTACCCTGATGGCGGCTGTGGGCGAGCCGGACATCAAGGATAAGCTCAAGAAGGGTCACAAGGCGGACGGCAAGACGTTCAAGGTGCATCTGGACGGCTACAACTTCCTGCCTCACATGACGGGAAAAGCGAAGAAAGGCCCGCGCAAGGAATTCTTCTATTTCAACGATGGCGGAGAACTGGTCGGCCTGCGCTACAACAAGTGGAAGATGGTGTTCGCCGAACAGCGTAAACACTATTTCGATGTCTGGTCCGAGCCGTTCGTGAAGCTGCGCCTGCCGAAACTGTACAATCTGCGTACCGATCCTTTCGAGCGGGCGGATACCGACGCCAACAACTACCGAACCTGGTGGATCCGCCGCGTCTTCACCCTGGTTCCTTCGCAGGTCATCGTCAAGGAATTTATCGACACGTTCGAGGAGTTCCCGCCGCGCCAGAAGCCGGCGAAGTTCAACGTGGACGACGTGCTTGCCAGGCTTAAGTCCGGGGGGAATGCCGGGAATTGATCCCGATGCAGCATGGGTACTTACGGTCTCTTGTTCTTGCGCTGACTGTCTCTCTTGCCTCGAACCTGGCGGTGTCGGCAAGCGGGGCTGAAAACCAGTTTACAGGCAGCACCCGTTGCGCAGACTGTCATGAAAAGGAATACAGGCTCTGGCGGGGATCCCACCATGACCTCGCCATGGCCGAGGCAGCGCAGGAAACCGTGCTCGGAGATTTTGACAACGCACAAATCACTGCCCATGGCGTAACCTCCCGCTTCTTTAAGCGGGACGGGAAGTTCTTCGTCCGCACCGACGGTCCGGACGGCGAAGTACGCGACTACCCGATCCGCTACACCTTTGGCTGGTATCCCCTCCAGCAGTACCTTATCGAGTTCCCCGGTGGCCATTTGCAAAGTTTGGGCCTGGCCTGGGACAGCCGGCCGAGGCAGGAAGGCGGACAGCGCTGGTTCCACCTGTATCCGGACGAGCCCATGGATCATCGGCATAGGCAGCACTGGACCAGTCGAGACCAGACCTGGAACTACCAGTGCGCTGAATGCCACTCGACCAACCTGAAAAAGAATTACGACCCTGCGGGGGACAGCTACCGCACCACCTGGAGCGAGATCGACGTGGCTTGCGAGGCCTGCCACGGGCCAGGCTCGGCCCATGTGACCTGGGCCGAGGCAGCGGCGAAGGGCAAGGCCGTTAGCAAGGAAGCGCGTAAGGGTCTGGCCGTGACTCTGGGCGACCGGGACGCAGCAGCCTGGGTGATCGACGAAAGGACCGGAAAACCCCGTCGCACCCACGCCCGCGAAAACCACGACCAGATCGAGCTTTGCGCCCGCTGCCATTCCCGCCGTGGTCAGATCCGGGACCACTATGAATTCGGAAAGCCCCTCAACAACACCCATCGACTGGCCCTGCTTGAAGAGCATTTGTATTTTCCAGACGGCCAGATCAAGGACGAGGTGTATGTCTATGGCTCATTCATCCAGAGCCGTATGTACAAGGCCGGCGTGACCTGCAGCGCCTGTCACGAACCCCACGACTTGAAGCTGCGCGCCGAGGGCAACGACCTGTGCGCCCGCTGCCATTTGCCTTCGCGCTACGACACGGAGGCCCATCACCACCACCCAAAGGGTTCGACCGGGTCCGCCTGTACCGCCTGCCATATGCCCCGGCGCGTCTACATGGTGGTGGACGAACGGGCCGATCACAGCATGCGCGTCCCCCGGCCGGACCTGTCGGTGAAGATCGGCACACCGAACGCCTGCAACCAGTGCCATCAGGACCAGACTGCCAAATGGTCCGCGGACGCGGTACAAAGGTGGTATGAGAAAGGGGACAGCGAAGCACCGCACTTTGGCGAGGTACTTCATGCGGCGCAACGGAACGCACGGGATGCCGCGGACCGTCTGGCGGCCCTGGCCGGTGACCTGTCCCAGCCCGCCATCGCCCGGGCCACCGCAGTGGAGCGTCTGCGGGATCACGCGCGGCCGGAGCATCTGCTCGGGGTCGAGCCTATGCTCCGCGACCAGGACGCGCTGGTACGGGCGGCAGCAGTCCGGTTCCTGGAACTTGCAGATCTGCGCACCCGTATCGAACAGGGCTGGCCCCTGCTGAACGATCCCGCACGCACCGTTCGGCTGGAGGCGGCCCGGGTACTGGCGCCCGTGATGCGCCAGCGGCTCCCGGAGATATACGGCAAGAAGCTCCAGGCGACGCTGGAAGAGTACGCTACCGCCCAGGCCGTCAACGCGGAGCGCCCTGAATCCCATCACAACATGGGGCTGCTCTTTGCAAGCCAGGGCAAAGCGAAGCGGGCTGAACAGGCATACCGGGCCGCAATACGGGTTGATCCCTTATTCACCCCGGCCTACGTCAATCTGGCGGACCTGTACAGGCAGCAAGGACGGGACGGCGACGGAGAGAAAGTACTCCGTACCGCTGTTTCTACCGTCCGGGACGCCGCCGAGCTGCATCACGCCCTGGGCCTGCTGATGGTTCGGGACAAACGGATGAGCGAATCGGTC
>JAUXGQ010000212.1 GCA_030621975.1 Gammaproteobacteria bacterium
AAGGTGATTTGCCTATGCTCCGTGAGCATATTTCGTTACAGTATCGGCTGATCTGGCGGATCCGGCGAAATAATATCCGGTGGAACCGGGCAACGCTCTACTTGGTCTACCCAATGTACGCGGCGGCCTTGCACGAGTGGGCGCTGCCCACTCGTGCGGACTGGAGATCCATGGTCTCGTGACCCTCGGTAAGAAAGTCATACTCCCAATACTGTTCCTGTCGGCTGGAATCTTGGTGTTCGTAGCGCTGAAGATGACCCGGGCGCAACCGCCACCGGCAGAGATCAAAGAACGGATCTGGAGGGTCGACACGCAACAGGTCACCCCCGCAACCCTCTCGCCGGAGCTCACCCTCTACGGCAAAGTCGAGAGCCCCAGCGTGCTCAAAGCGGCAGCCCCGGGGGAAGCTATTGTCGAACAGGTTCTGGTAAAGGAGGGCGACAGCGTCAGCCAGGGCGAACTCCTCTTACAGCTGGACGATCGGGATTTTCTACCGCGCCTCGATCAGGCACGCGCCGAGGTAGACCAATTGGAAGCCGAGATCGCCAGCGAACGCAAGCGGCATCAGAGCGACTTGGAAGCACTGGATCAGGAGCGCAGGATACGGGAGCTGGCGCGTGCCAGCGTAAGCCGCGCCGAGCGGCTGCAAAAGAAGAACCTGGGCTCGGACTCTGCGCTGGACGAAGCTCGTCAGGACGCCGCGAAACAGGCCCTTGTGGTGATCTCCCGGGAATATAACGTGGGCGATCATGCGAACCGTCAGCGCCAACTGCAGGCGCGATTGCTGTATGCACAGGCCGGGCTCAAAGCGATCGAGCTCGAGCTCGAGCGCAGTCGCATGCTGGCCCCCTTCGACGGCATCGTCGCCCGGGTCGCAGTAGCTCCCGGTGACCGGGTGCGCAAAGCCGACGTGATGCTGGAGATGTACGCACCTCAGTCCCTGGAGGTGCGAGCGCGTATCCCGGCGCCCTATCGCGATGAGCTGCAGCAATCCCTGCGCACCGGTGAGCCGGTGGTGGGTCAGGCCCGGGTAGGTGGTGCGAACATCGAGCTGCGCCTGGAACGTTTGAGCGGTCAGGCGGATCCCAGGGGCATCGACGGGCTCTTCCAGATCGAGGAGGGGCTTCGCTGGCTGCGTCTCGGTGAGATGATCCATTTCAGGTTGCGCCGTCCGCCTCGCGAGAACGCCCTCGCCGTACCCTATCAGGCGCTGTACGGTGGCAATCGCCTGTATCTGCTCGAGGATGGCCGGATGCGAGGCATCGAGGTACAGGCCCTGGGCAGTGTCATCGATGGTCTGGGCGAGGAACGCCTGCTTGTCTCCAGCGAGGAGATCAAGGGCGGCGCCTACGTCGTGATCACCCATCTTCCCAACGCCATTACGGGCCTGCGCGTAGAGGCGGTACAGTGACGCGGCATAAAAAGGATCTGCTGGGCATCCTCGCTCATCACCCGGTGGCCGCGAATCTGTTGATGATGATCATGCTGTTGGCCGGAATTTTCGCCCTGGATCGGCTCAACGTTCAGTTTTTCCCGAACTTCGAACTCGATTTCACGACGGTCCGCGTGGTTTGGACCGGAGCCAGCGCAGAGGACATCGAGGACGGCATCACCAACCCCCTCGAACAGCGGCTGAAGAACGTCGACAATCTGAAAAATATGACCTCCACCTCGGCCCTGGGCGTGTCCTCTATCTCCCTGGAGTTTCAGGAGGGAACCGACCCGCTGCTCGCCCTGGACCAGACCCGTCGTCTGGTAGACGAGTTCCGGAACCTGCCAAAGGATGCGGAAACGCCGGAGATCGCCCAGGCAACGCGCTATGAGAACGTGGCGCGACTGCTGGTCATGGGCCCCGCCGATCCGGACGAACTTCGGGACCTGGTGCACGGCTTCGAGAACGAACTGCTGGCGCGGGGGATCGACAAGATCGATATCGCGGGCCTGCCCGAGCAGGAGATCGCTATCGAGATCGACACCGCCACACTGGAGCGCCTGGGCCTGAGCCTGGATCAGATCAGCGAACGCATCGCCGACCTGAGCAAGGACCAGCCCGCGGGGGTGCTCGGCGAGAGCGACGGCTCCCGGGAACTGCGCAGCCTCGACCAGCGTCGCGACGCCTGGGGCTATGCGAGGCTCACCGCCGTCAGCGAGGACCGCAGTCGTATCGACCTCGGTTCCGTGGCCAGCATCAAGCGTCAGCCCCGGGACGGCGCGGTAAGCCTGTCCGTGGACGGCAGACCGGCGGTGGAACTCGCGCTGCGGCGGGCGGAGAGTGGCGACTCCCTGCGGGCAGCGCGCATCCTCGATGGTTGGCTCGCGGAGGCACTCCCCGCATTGCCGCCCAATATCGAGGTCCAGGTATACGACGAGTCCTGGCAACTGATCAAAGACCGCATCATGTTGCTGGTAAAAAACGGCGCCGGGGGACTGGTGCTGGTGGTCGTTATCCTCTACCTGTTTCTGACCGGACGGGTCGCCTGGTGGGTTGCGGTGGGTATCCCGGTGTCCTTCATGGCAACCCTGTTCATCCTGTATCTGGCCGGGGGCAGCATCAATATGATCAGTCTGTTCGCGCTGATCATGGCCCTGGGAATTATCGTCGACGACGCCATCGTGGTGGGGGAGGATGCGCTGGCCCACCACCAGAAAGGCGAGGACCCGCTGCTCGCGGCCGAAGGCGGCGCGCGGCGCATGCTGGCACCGGTGATGGCATCTTCGCTGACCACGGTCGCCGCCTTCATTCCCCTGATCATGGTGGGCGGCATCATCGGCAATATTCTATTCGCCATACCGTTGGTGATCATAAGCGTAATTCTGGCCTCCCTGGTGGAGAGCTTTCTGGTTCTCCCTGGCCATCTTCGGCACTCCTTCGTGCACGCGCACGAGGTGCGCAGGGACTCGATCCGCGCCGGCCTCGATCGGGGCTTCGCCTGGTTTCGCGATCGGATCTTCCGGCCCTTGATTGGCCTCGCCCTGGAGTACCGTGCCGCGACCATCAGTCTTGCCTTTTCGCTACTGATCATGGCCTTCGGTCTGCTCGCCGGCGGCCGGCTCAATTTCGTGTTTTTCCCTTCTCCCGAGGCGCAGATCATGTATGCCAACGCCAACTTCGTGGCGGGCACTTCGCGGGCGACCGTTAAGGACTTCCTCGAGCACCTGGAACAGGCTTTGCGGGAGACCGAGCGTGACCTGGGCCAGGAGCCTCTCGTCAGCGCGGCACTGACCCGACTCGGGACTACAAGCGGCGATGGTCGCTCGGGCAGTAACCGGGGCGACAACCTGGGCTCCGTGATGGTCGAAATGGTCCCGCCGGATGCACGGGGCGTGCGTAACGAGGAATTCACCCGCGCCTGGCGCGAGCATATCCGCATCCCCGCCGGCATGGAGAGCTTTACCATCACGTCGCGTAAGTCGGGTCCGCCCGGGCGGGATATCAACGTGCGGCTCAGCGGTTCTGACGCCACGACGCTGAAAAACGCCGCCCTGGAACTGGAGGCGGCCCTGGAGGCGATATCCGGCGTGAGCGAGACCCAGAACGACATGCCTTATGGCAGGGAACAGCTTATCTATGGCCTCACGCCTGCAGGCGAAGCCCTCGGTCTCACGGTGGCAGAGCTGGGTCAGCAGTTGCGTTCCTCCTTCGACGGACGCCTGGTGCAGATCTTCCAGGACGGGCCGGACGAGATTGAGGTGCGTGTACGACTGCCCAAGGCGGACCGCGATCGTCTCAGCAGTCTGCAGCGGATCAACATACGTACCCCCGCGGGGGACTTCGTGCCCCTGGCCACGGTCGCCCGTTGGGACTCGCGGCAGGGTTTCGAGGCCTTGCGTCACTCCGACGGCCGTTTGGCGGTGGAGGTTTCCGCCGACGTCGATCGGGCGCTGAGCAACGCAAACGACATCATGGTGGGCCTGGAAGCGCGGGTGTTGCCGGAGCTGGCCGGCAAGTATGGCATCGACTACACGTGCGAGGGGCGCTCGGCGGATCAGCGCGAGACCCTCGCGGATATGCGCAAGGGACTGCTGCTGGGGTTGCTGCTGATCTATCTGGTCCTGGCCTGGGTATTCGGTTCCTACGGTCTGCCGGTGGTGGTGATGACCGCCATCCCCTTCGGCCTCATTGGCGCCCTGTTCGGCCACCTCCTGATGGGTCTGGATGTCACCATCCTGTCCATCTTCGGTGTTTTCGGACTGTCGGGTATCGTCGTTAACGATTCCATCATCCTGGTCAGCTTCTACAAGCGGCTGCGCACCGAGGGTATGGAAGTCGATGCGGCCCTGGTCGAAGCCTCCTGCCAGCGGCTGCGCGCCATGCTGCTCACCTCGCTGACCACCATCGCCGGCCTTACGCCGCTGCTGTTCGAAACCTCTCGCCAGGCCCAGTTCCTGATCCCCATGGCCACCTCCATCGCGTTCGGTCTCGCCTTCGCCACGGTGCTGGTGCTGATGGTGGTACCCGCCATGCTTTCGATCTACGAAAGCGTCTATCGGCGTCTGCTCGCGGTCAGGGGGCGCTGGACAGGGTACGAGCCTGAGGCCCCCATCCCATTGCGGCCGGGGGCGGGCGAGCCTCTAACACAGCCCTCCCACAGCGCGGTCGTGGGCAGGGACCCTGTGCTTTCCCATGAGGCCAATACCGTTGTTGCGCGGGCTCTGAAACCCCGGGAAGAGGCTTAGGGCTCGCTTCAAAATAACTTCACATTTCTGTGCGCCGATCCAATCCCGTCTGACCGCGTTGTAACAACTAGAAATATAACAAATATTCCTGCGTTGTTACGCCTTGTCAGACGAGCGCCTCGACGCCCATAAATGTAAATTTATTTTGGCGCGAGCCCTTAATCGTTAGGTCCGTATACGCGACATCCGGGTC
>JAUXGQ010000503.1 GCA_030621975.1 Gammaproteobacteria bacterium
CCTGGATGAAGACGCTCGCGTCGTACGGGATATGGGCTGCGAGCCCGGTGGGCAACTGGGCGCGCAGCTCCGGCAATACCCCGTGCACGCGCCCGGCCACCTGCAGAGGATTGGCGCCGGGCGCCGGTTCGATGCCGATAAAGATCGCCGTCTTGCCCTTGTACCAGCTGGCTGAATCGTAGTCTTCCGCCCCCAGTTCGGTATCGGCGATGTCCTTGATGCGAACCAGGGCCCCACCGGCGGCGCGCACCACCAGGTTGTGGAAGTCGCTTTCCCGGCTCACATCGGTGGTCGCGCTCAGATCCACGCTGAAATAGGCGCCTTTGGTCTGGCCGGCACCGGACAGGTAGTTATTGGCCCGCAGCACCCGGTCCACATCGGCGGCGGTGACGCCGAGCGCTGCCATGCGCCTGGGGTCCAGCCAGATGCGCATGGCGAAGGTCTTGTTGCCGATGAGTCTGGCCTTGGCGACGCCGGGCAGCGCCTGCAGCTTGGGTTGCACCACCCGCAACATATAGTCCGTGATCTGCGAGGGATCCATGGTGTCGCTGTAGAAGGCCATGTACATGAGCGCGGTGGGATCGCCGGTGGTCGAGTCGATGACCGGGTCCTCGGCTTCGGTGGGCAGTACACTTCGCTGGCTGGCGACCTTGGCCTGGATCTCGGCGACGGCCGCGTTCGGATCGTAGTTGAGCTTCATGTGGGCTTCGATGGTTGAGCGCCCCTGGGTACTGCTGGCGAAGAGGTAGTCGATACCGTCCGCCTCGGCGACCGCCTGCTGCAGCGGGGTGGTGATGAAGCCCTTGACCAGCTCGCTGCTGGCGCCCGGATAGCTGGTGGTAACGGTCACCACCGTATTCTTGGTCTCGGGGTACTGGCGCACCTCCAGCGAACCCACGGCCCGCAGGCCGACGACCAGAATGAGCAGGCTTATTACGCTCGCCAGCACCGGGCGGTGGATGAAGATGTCCGTGAATCGCATGACAGATTTTCCTAATCAGTGTCCACTCTCGACGCGGTTATAGTCATGGCAGACCGCCACGGCCCGTAGGAGCCCGCTTGCGGGCGAAAGTGCTCGGTGTGGCGCAGCGCTGTTCGCCCGCAAGCGGGCTCCTACGGATTACAAGACGGATTTGGCGTTGCATTCGAGAAAGCGGGCTAGTTCGCCAGTTTCACCCCTTTGTCGAGCTTGACCTGCTGTCCGTTGCGCAGCTTCACGTGTCCCGCGCTCACCACTTGCTCGCCAAGCTCCAGGCCGGTCACCACTTCCACCCGCCCCTCACGAACCTCCCCGGTTTTGATCTGCCGTCGCTGTACCTGCAAGCGGCCATCGTCATTTTCGACGACAAACACCGAGTCTCCATACGGATTGTAGGTGATGGCGGTCTGGGGTAGGGTCAACAGGCCCTGACGTTTCGGCAGTACGGTACTCACCTGGGCGAACATCCCCGGCCGCAGCCGGGCATCCGAGTTTTCGATGATGGCCCGTATCTTGATGCTGCGCGTGCCGGGATCTATGCCCGGATTGAGTGCCTGGATCCGGCCTTCGAAGCGCTGTCCGGGGTAGGCCTGGACCTCGATTGCGACCGCTTGCCCCACGGAAAGGGCTGCGAAATTCCGTTCGGGCAGCGAGTAATCCACAAAAATGGGGTCAAGTGCTTCCAGCGGCACAATATTGGACCCCGGCGCCAGATACTCGCCCAGGTCCACCTGCCGGATCCCCAGCAGCCCTGTGAACGGGGCCCGGATCTTCTTCTTTTCGATCAAGGCCCGCCCGGACGCCACCTGGGCCCCCGCATTGTCCAGGGTGGCCCTGGCCTCGTCGTATTCGGAACGTGATACGGATTTGTTCTTGAGCAGCCTTGCCTTGCGCCGGAAGTCTACCTTGGCCAGCCGGCTCTCGGCCAACCGCCCCTCGAGGGCCGCCTGATCGACGCTGTCGTCCAGTCGCAACAGCAGTTCGCCTTTCTGCACCTCCTGACCCGACTTGAACCGGATCTCCAGGACCTGCCCGGCAACCTCATTGTTTACGTGGATACCCTGGGTGGCAACGAGACTTCCGACGGCATACAGATAGGGTTGCCAGTTCTCTTGTCTGACCGCCACCGCCGACACCGTTGCAGGTGGAGGCGGCGCCGCCGCCCGGGCATTCATCTGCTGCGCCTGATGATATTTCCAGCCGAAGATACCGCCGAAAATCAGGCCCAGTGCCAATAACACGAGTACGAGTCGCGCAAACATCGATTATCACCAAACAAATACTTCAACCACAAAGCGGCGGTTGGACGCGGTGCAGGGCGCCTCCAGCGGCCCGGCCAGGGTCAACAAACCGAATACGATCGCTTTCTTCAACCCCAGTTCAATTGAAACCGGCAGCGGCACCCAGACAGGGTTAAGGGCTTTAGAGTGCCTGATAAAGTTTGCAACGCTGACGCCATCGCCACATACTTCCTAAGTCCGACAGCCTCCTAGAATCGATTTTACATAAATTGCTCAATCCGTTTCCGAAAATCTGACTTTTTGCCCCCCATGAATAACGAATACGACATTTTGATCATAGGCGGCGGTATGGTCGGGGCCAGCCTGGCACATGCCCTGTCCGGCCGGGGGGTACGTATCGGGGTCGTGGAGGCCCACCCGCTGGATTCCCGCGCCCAGCCGAGTTATGACGATCGGGTCATCGCGCTCGCCTACGGCACTCGGCGCATCCTTTCCGGCGTTGGCGTCTGGACGCAGATCGCCGCGGACGCCGAGCCC